>DQTF01000218.1 GCA_015662935.1 Crocinitomicaceae bacterium
AGGTTTTCAGAAGACCTAAAGGTTTAAAGGGCAACCCTATCACATTGAGGTTACTTTACAGGTCGAATGGTGATATTGTCCATGCGACATCGCAGACACTCTCAATTTATTCATATCCAAAGCCGAATAATTTTGTGGTAACTGTGCATGATATTTATTCACTTCACCGATCTTTGATGGCTCGTATCAAAAGATCATTGATAAATAAGGTATTACAGAGGGCCGATAAGATCATTGCTGTTTCCGAGTTCACAAAGGGTGAAATAATTGAGCAAATGAAGATTGATGAAGACAAGATCGAAGTTGTCCCCATGGGTGTAGACCTCTCAATGTATAAACCCATGAACAAAGAAACTTGTAAAAGAGCTCTTGGTTTAAATGTTGATGAAAAACACATTCTTGTTGTTGCCTCAAATGCACCGCATAAAAGGATGGACATAACGAAGGCGGTATTTAAGGAGGTCATGAAGTGCAGAGAGAAGATAAAACTCCTGAAAGTAGGATATGGCCAGACCTTAGAAGGGCAAGGAATAATAAATCTAGGCTTCGTGCCCGAAGAAAAAATGCCAATTGTGTATAATGCAGCAGATGTTTTATTGCACACATCTGAATATGAAGGTTTTGGAATGCCTTTACTGGAAGCGATGGCTTGCGGTTTGCCCATTGTTGCGAGCAACAAAGCAGCGATTCCAGAGGTTGTTGGAGAATGTGGAAGATTAGTAGACTTGGATTCCGAGGATTGCATAGAGCGCTTTGTCGAGGAGATCCTAGATTGTATAGATAGGGATAAGAAGAATAGAAAGGGAGTGAAGAGAGCTATGAAGTTCTCGTGGGAAATGATAGCAAAAAAGACGATGAAGATTTATGAAGAGTTACTAAATGTTGCCTGAGAACATGAGGTTTAGAAGATTGTTTAAAACTGTGGATAAGATTTTTACTGTGTTTCCAAGTTTGAGTTATAGGGTGATAATAAAATGTCTAAAATAGTAATAGCACATGGTGGAAATATAGGATTTCACGGAGGAGGGACAAACAGGGTTTTAGCCTTTGCTAAAGCTTTAGCTGAAAATGGTTATAGTGTTAGCTTGGTTGTTCCAAAACCTACAGGGAAAATTCCAAAACTTGATGTTGAAATACACACAATTCCTCTTAGAGCAAAAGGGATCAAAGATCAGATATTAAGGGCTTTGTTTGTCTCTTGGAAGGCTAAGAAATTGGCGGAGAAAGAAAACGCAATCTTACAGATAGAACATTCAACGCTTGGAGGCATTGCAGCTTCTCTTGGATGTTCAAACTATGTTTTAGATATTCACGATTTAGAATTTGATGGGGATTTATATAGAAGTATTCCATTGGCTCTAAATTTGATCTACCGTTTAGAAAAGAGAGCAGTTGAAAAAACAAGAAAAATAATAGTCGTCTCAGAACCGATGAAAGATTTTCTTGTGAATGAATGGAAAGTTTCAGAGGATAAAATAGAAATCATACCCAATGGCTACTTTGAGGAGAAGCTTAAGAGATTTGATGGAAGCGAGGAAGAGGAAGGGCTGATATCTTTCATAGGTGTTTTCACTCATAACATTGATTATGATAAGGTTATAGAGTTGGCTAAGTCAAGAGAGGATGCAAGAATATACATGATAGGAGACGGACCTATGAGAGCTGAATTCATAAAAAAAGTAAAGAGAGAAGGTTTAAAGAATGTTTTAACTCCAGGATTCCTCCCAGATAATGAAGCGTATAGCATTCTGGCAAAATCTCAGGTCTGCATATTTCCTTTGAGAAATACATTCCATACAAAAGTAGCAATGCATATGAAAGCATTAGATTATGCAGCGTTGGGAAAAGCGATAGCAACTGACAGGGATGGAACTGCAAGGATATTTGAAAAGCATAATGCAGCTTTGGTTTCAGACCCAGCAAAGCCTGAAGAGTTCATAGAGAACGTTTGCAGACTTCTAGATGATGAAAATTTAAGGAAGAAATTGGGAAAAAATGCAAGAAGACTTGTTAAGGATTTCACATGGGAAAAGCAAGGAAAAAAGTTGGTGAGGGTGTATGAAAATCTCGAAAATTGATATGCTCAAATCTGCAGCGAAAATTGCATCAAAATCAAAGTTATTAAAAAGGATTGGAACTAAACTGGCAGTTCATTTACTTCCTGAAGAGGTTGAAACTAGAATAGGCAATTCTCGCTTTGTCTTCCGTCCAAAGATAGATGGGCTTTGGTACTTAAATTATTCTGATGCAGAACCTGGAGTGGATAGAGTTTTGCGAGAAAACTTAAGGGAAGGAGATACCTTCATTGATATTGGAGCATACATAGGTTACTACTCAATTTTAGCCAGAAACATTGTTGGAAGTTCAGGCAAAGTAATTGCATTTGAACCAAATCCTGAAAGTTACAAGATACTTAAAAAGAATTTTGAAATAAATAGATATACAAATTGTATTGCTGAAAATCTCGCTCTTTCAGATGAAGATGGTATCACAAGGTTATTTATCGGAAAAACAACGAATGATAGCAGTAGTATGTTTTTAGCAGAGGAAGTGAATGATAAGAAATACGTTGAAGTTCAAACAATTACACTAGATAGATATTGCGAAATTAACGGAATTGCTCCCGAATTCATAAAGATAGATGCAGAGGGGGCAGAATATAAAATTTTGAAGGGTATGTTGAGAGTAATAGATTCTTATCATCCTAAGCTACTCATCGAAGTTCATCCTCGGCATTTGAAAGCACAGGGAGTTTCTATCCAATCATTCTTTGATTTCCTTAAGAGTTGCGGATATGAAGTTCAGTTAGTGGGAAAAGAAGGCTCTGAAAGGTATCCTGTTGAAAAATTGATAGAGCTATGTGAAATGGGAAGAAAGAATTGTTATGGAACAAAGATAAATCAGGTGGTGGTGAAATTGTCTGAAGAGAGAGTAAAAAGAAGATTAATTTAAGTTATAA
>DQTF01000156.1 GCA_015662935.1 Crocinitomicaceae bacterium
CAAAAAGGTTATTTCATTTGGACGATGGTTCTTTTACTTACCTCTGCAACTGCGCTTGTTTTTGCAGCTAGAAAATTCAAAAAAAAGGTCTTATACATCGGTGTTGCTTTACTCGTTATTTTTGCAGGTTTACTTACTTACTCCTTTTATGCAGAAACCTCAGATGTCTTTATTTTGAAAAGTAAAAGCATCAAAAAAGTCTATGGATTTTTAGTAGGTGCAGCATTTGCTGGTGTAATTGGAGTTGGTTTCTACCCTATTCTCGGTAACCGAGTTTGGTGTCGATTTGGTTGCCCAATGGCAGGATACATGGGCTTGTTTCAACGTTTTAAATCTCGATTCAGAATCACCACCAACGGTTCTCAATGTATATCTTGCGGGAATTGTTCTACGTATTGCGAACAAGGAATTGATGTCCGAGCATACGCACAAAAAGGAGAGAATATTGTCCGTGCAAGTTGCGTAGGTTGTGGTGTTTGTTCTGCTGTTTGTCCTCGTGGTGTTTTAAAACTGGAGAATGGCCCCGAAGAAGGACGCTTTGAACCAAATCCATTGGTGATTACGAAAGATGGAGTTGAAGTGAGGATGTAGGTTGGAGTGTGGAGTGTTAGATAACTTCAAATTTATCTCCGTCTTCTACAATAACACTGTTCTCGAAAATTTCTCGTGCTTCTAATTCGTGCTGAGAACCATTTTCGTATCGAGCACTGAGGTGTCCTAGCAGTAACTTCCCAACGCTTGCTTTCTTTGCAATATTTGCAGCATCCTTTGTTGTAGAATGCATCGTTGATTTTGCTCTGTCTCTAAAATCTTCCGTAAATGTTGCTTCGTGATACAACAGATTCACATCCTTAATTTCTTCAATAATTGGTTCAAAATAACGAGTGTCAGAGCAGAAAGCATAGGATTTTGACTTTTCAACTTTCAAAGTATAGTCTTCAAAACGAATTTCTTTACCATCATCACCCAAGACGTTTTCGCCGCGCTTCAGGTATTGATAGAATTGAATTTTTATATTGTCTCGCTGACATTTCTCAATCAATAAGGTTCGTTCTTTCTCTTTTTCTTGAATTAAAAATCCATTTGTAGGAACTTTGTGAGAAAGAGGAAAATGTTTTATCAAAATCTTATCATCTTCAAAGGCAATTCCTGAATTAGTTGTGTCAAGTGTATGAAAATTAATTTCGAAAGACAATCGAGAACCACCGTATTGCAATTGCAAGTCAAGAATTTGCTTTAAGCCATCGGGTCCGTAAATTTCAATTGATTTTTTTCTCCCTAGCAAATGCATAGAGCTCAATAAACCGACCAAGCCAAAGTAATGATCTCCATGAAGATGAGAAATTAAGATATGTTCTACCTTTTGAAATTTGACTCCGTATTTACGAAATTGAACTTGTGTTCCTTCTCCGCAATCAATCACTATTTTACGTCCTCTGCACTCAACGTATTGAGAAGTTGGATTTCTCGTTTTTGTTGGCAATGCAGCTCCACTTCCTAAAATGGTAACCGTAAAACTCACTTACTTAATGATTCCAAAGCTTCTTTTTCTGAAGAAACAATCGTAAGAACTTTATCTAATTGAGCAATCTGAATCAATTTACTGACATTCTCTTGAAGGCCACACAATACAAATTGACCATTGGTATCTTTACACATTCTGTTAGCGATAAGAATCGCGCTCAAACCTGAAGAATCACAGTACTTTGTTGCAGACATATCAATCACAATATTGTTAACGCTCTTCTTACTTAGAATCAGCAATTCTGCTTTCAATTCTGGAGCATTTCCTGCATTTAGCTTCTCAACATTTGTCTTAACGACTGCAGTTTCTTTATTTTGATTGATTATAAAATCCATTGTGCATTGGTTTGTTTCTCAAAAATAACAAATTATTGCAGATTATGACTACAAAAAACGCTTGCAATTTATCAGAACAAATGAAAGTGAGACACTTAAATTAAGATGCTGTTAGTCTCGATTAATTTTAGAAGCTAAAAGGTAAATAACGGCCATTCTCACAGCAACTCCATTCTCTACTTGATTCAAAATAATTGCTTGATCAGAATCGGCAACCTCACTGGTTATTTCCACCCCTCTATTAATCGGACCAGGATGCATTATCACAATTTTCTTAGAAAGGTTATCTAAAATTTCTTTCGTTAAACCATATTGCATGGAGTATTCTCGAATGGATGGGAAATATTTAATGTCTTGTCTTTCTAATTGAATTCTGAGCATATTTGCTACATCACACCATTCTAAAGCTTTGACTAAATCATGTTCTACTTTGACTCCGAGTTCATGGATGTATTTTGGAATCAAGGTTGTCGGTCCACAAACCATCACCTCTGCTCCTAGTTTTTGCAGGCAATAAATATTAGACAAAGCAACACGAGAATGAAGAATATCACCCACTATAACTACTTTCTTCCCTTCTACCTTTCCTAGTCTTTCTCTAATGGAAAAAGCATCCAATAAAGCTTGGGTCGGATGTTCATGTGTTCCATCTCCAGCATTGATAACTTTTGCATCTATTCTTTCTGCCAGAAATTTTGCAGCACCAGGACTTGCATGACGCATGACCACCATGTCAACCTTCATCGAGAGAATATTGTTGACTGTATCAATTAAAGTTTCTCCTTTCTTTACAGAACTACTTGCCGCAGAAAAATTAACAACATCTGCAGACAACCTCTTTTCAGCAAGTTCAAAAGACAATCGCGTCCTTGTCGAATTCTCAAAGAATAAATTTGCGATGGTAATGTCTCGAAGCGAAGGCACTTTTTTAATGGGACGATTAATCACTTCTTTAAACGCATCGGCAGTTTTAAAGATAATTTCAATGTCATTCTTCGTTAATTCCTTGATGCCAGTTAAATGATCTACGCTTAATCTATCCATTAGTCTCGGGTGTAAAAAGTACTACTTTATCTTTTCCTTCAATTTCTCTCCATTCTACAGAAACCCTTTCAGAGCTCAAGGTATCGACCTTTTTTCCAATATAATCAGCTTGAATGGGTAAATCTCTTTGAAAACGTCTGTCTATCATTACTAAAAGTTCAACATCTTCTGGCCGACCAAAAGCAAGAAGGGCATCAAGTCCTGAACGAATTGTTCTTCCTGTATAAAGAACGTCATCTAAAATAACCACTCTCTTATTTTCTATAACAAAATCAATGTTTGTCGCACTTGGAATAAGTGGAATATCTCTTCTTCTAAAATCATCTCGGTAGAAGGTAATATCTAAATTTCCACAAACAACTTTCTTCTGGAGAATTAGTTCTAAATGTTCTTTGATTCGAGTTAACACATTAATTCCTCTAGGCTGTAAACCTATTAAAACGGTATTCGAGAAGTCGTTGTGATTTTCAATTAATTGATAACAAAGTCGCTTGATGGTAAGTTCAAAGTGTTTTGAATTTAGAATGACTTGGTTTTCCATTGCCACAAAGATAAAATATTAATCTAACTTTTTTGAAGGTGATGTAAAAAACTATCACTAAACCGATTAAATTTGTACTTTTGATTTATTTATTAAAATAAACAACTGTTGACTCAATAATAAATACAGTTAAAGTTTTATTTTAAATACTACGAAATATTCTACTTAAATTTAAGTATTAATTAGTAGTACAGGAAAACTCAATATGAGTTTTCGTTTGTTTTTGGTTTAGGTTAAAGGTAGCCTGGTTTTATGTATTTCATTTTCTTTCGGATTTATTGGTTGAATTCGCTTTTTAGACATAGAATCAGGCCCTTTTTTTGTCCAAAAATTAGTTCCCACCTTTCTTTTTAACAGAGAACCCTTCTTTTATTAGAAGATCATAAACCTTATCTTTAAACTTCCCTTGGATAAGAATATCACCATCTTTCACTGCTCCTCCAACACCGCATTTACTTTTAAGTAATTTTGCTAAATCTTTCAAATCCTCATTTGCACCGACAAAACCTTCAACAAGTGTAACTTCTTTTCCTGCTCTTTTTTTACGATCAATAGAAACGTATATATTTTGCGCATTGGCAGCTAGCGTTTCTAATTCTTGTTCATCATCGTAGTCGAAAGAATAATCTGGATTTGTTGAATAAACAACGTTAATTTTTTTCTTTTTAGCCATTAATGATATTTCTTTTGGTATTTCTCAATAAACAAAACTATTGGAAACTTGTTTATTTACTTTTTGCTATTTTAATTTTGAATGTAAACAACATGTTACCATCAGACAAAGCATAATAACTATGTTCTAGAGGTTGTCCAGATTTCATTCTAGTGGTAATGAATCCTAATCCTGCTCCTCCTTTTTCACTAATGTATTCATTAGTTAATACTGAAAGGTATGTTTCTTTCAATTCTTCTTTTGAATAACTATTGATTTTTTCAATGTATTTATCAACCTTTTGAAAATCATCAGGATTAATCACATTGGCAAATGAAAGGCAAAAACTATCTGGACATTCGGAAAGAATTAAAAAACTAAGTTGTCGGTCTGCTTCATCCTTTTGTCCATGCAATCGAATATTCTGAAGTCCTTCAATAAGAATTGAAAAAATTCTTTTCACAATGCCTTTGTCCGTTCCTTTCGACAATAATAAACTTTCAGCATTCGTAGAAATACTGCTTACAAGGTCTTGAGAAAATGACCCATAATGAGAAATTAAAGCCTTCTCATCTTTCGATGAAACAACTAAATCATATTGATTTTGATATATTTCTCTTATTTCTTGCGAAGTCATTTAACTTTCTCTTTTCTTAAAAACGGTATTACTTATTTAAAATTATACTGATAGAGCCCTTTAATACTTTTGTTTCAGAATTATTAGTATCAATAATAAAGAAATAAGAACCTACTGGTAATAATTTCCCTTTATATTTTCCATCCCATTGATTTCCACTATACGGAACTGTTAAAGATGATGCGTGCTCATAAATTAGATTACCCCATCTATTATAAATTCTCACAATATTATCAGGATATTTATCATCCAAACCAGGGATTTCCCATGTGTCATTATTAAAATCACCATCTGGCGTAAACGCTGTTGGGATAATAACCTCACAATCATTTATTGTCACATTGATTGTACTTACAGGACTTAAGCATCCATTGACATCGTCTTGTACGTAATACGTTGTTACTCCAACAGCATTACTAGGATAAACTGCTTGACCTGTACCTACTAAGTCTAATAAATTTAAAGCTGGATCATCGTACCAATACAAAGTACCTCCTGCTGTTCCTGTACCTGTCATAAAATCAATTATAGCTGTAGCACAAAAATCTAAATCTGGACCAAGTACTGGTGCTGATGGAATAGGATTAACAACAATCGTTTGTGTTCCAGCAGCTACAGAAGGACAGTTTCCGTCTGTTAAACCTGTTAACACATAAACACCTGGTACATTACCTAAATTAATTGGAGAACTTCCACTTGTGATTTGCTGAACAACCCCATCTAAGGTGTAATCAAGTGTCCAATTAGGATTTCCTGAAATATTCACAACAATATCTGAAACAGCATCTCCTTGACAATAAGTTCCTCCACCTGTCATGGAAGTAATTCCTGGTATAGCATTAATTGTTACGTTAAAACTAATTTCACTAGAGCAATTTCCATTTCCATCATATACCCAGACTGTTTGAGTCGAAGTAATCGAACCTGTAATTAGTGTTCCTCCCAATGCTTGAGAGTTGTTGTAATATGCTTCATTTCCTGTTAAATTAGTTCCTGTAATCGTTGGTAAAGAATAATTACCACAATTAACAACATCTACAATTGGATCTAAAACTGGTATATTTATTATCGTAATATCTAATGTAGTTGAACTAGCACACAATCCTGCGGTTGGAGTGAACGTGTAAGTTGTTGTTCCAACGGTTGTGGTAGAAACTGCAGGTGACCATGTACCGGTTACTCCATTCGTAGATGTTGTTGGTAGAACTGGCGCTGTTGCATTCTGACAAACATCTGCAATTGCTGCAAAGGTTGGTGCAGTCGGTGCAAGAACGGTAATATCTAATGTTGTTGAACTAGCACACAATCCAGCGGTTGGTGTAAATG
>DQTF01000100.1 GCA_015662935.1 Crocinitomicaceae bacterium
CTTGCGGTTAGAGCTGGTTTCTTTTATGAAAACAAGAATAAAGGGGCTCGACAATACTTCAATGCGGGAATTGGATTCAAATACAACAAGTTTGGAATTGACATCTCATACCTTGCAGCATTGAAAAAAACGAATCCGTTAGCGAATACCTTAAGATTTACTTTGCGTTATTCTTTCGGAGGTAACAATACAAGTTCTAGTAGCACACCTGAATAAATGAAACTTAGAATCGGTCAAGGTATTGATGTTCACCGTTTAGAGAAAGGACTTCCTCTTTTTGTTGGTGGAATTCAAATTGAATCTGAGATTGGGGCAGTCGGTCATTCAGATGCAGACGTTTTACTACACGCAATTTGTGATGCTCTTTTAGGCGCAGCAAATTTACGAGATATCGGTTATCATTTTTCTGATACAGATCCAAAATTCAAAGGAATTGATAGTAAAATACTTCTTGCAGAAGTTTTTAAACTCATTCAAGAGAAAGGGTATGGCGTGAATAATGTCGATTCTACAGTAATTTTAGAATCTCCAAAGTTAAATCCTCATATTCCCGCTATGCAAAAAGAAATTGCAAGCATTCTTCACATCGACGAAGATGCCATTTCAATCAAAGCAACTACTCACGAAAAAGTGGATTCTTTTGGGAATTCAGAAGCAATAAAAGCATATGCGAGTTGTTTGCTGATCAAGTAAGGCCACTTTTTCAGTTTTTATTTTCCAGTTTTTATTTTCCATTCTTTTTAACTTCGTATCTTTATCCTCGATTTACAAAGCGAATAAAATGCAGAAATTCACGAAGCAAGAATTATTAGACATCTATAATCAACCTCTTTTAGAATTGGTTTTCAAGGCAGCGACTGTTCATAGAGAACATCACAATCCGAGAGAAGTTCAAATGTCTTCTTTACTAAGTATCAAGACTGGAGGTTGCTCTGAAGATTGTGGATATTGTCCTCAGGCAGCAAGATATCACACAGATGTTGAACCAGAAAAACTGATGAGTGTTGCATCTGTTCTAGAACAAGCAAAGAATGCGAAAGCAAACGGTTCCTCTCGATTATGTATGGGAGCAGCTTGGAGAGAAGTACGTGACAACAAAGATTTTGACAATGTCATCGAAATGGTGCAAGGCGTCAACGATTTAGATATGGAAGTTTGTTGCACATTGGGAATGATGAATGAAGATCAAGCAAAACGTTTGAAAAACGCAGGTCTTTTTGCATACAATCATAACCTTGATACTTCTGCAGATTATTACGATGATGTTATTTCTACAAGAGAATACGAAGATAGATTAAATACAATTGAAAACGCTCGTAAAGCAGGAATATCCGTTTGTTCTGGTGGTATCATTGGAATGGGAGAGGCTGTAGAAGATAGAATTGGTTTGTTAATGAGTTATATGGAAATGGAAACTCCACCAGAATCTATTCCGATTAACGCTTTAGTTGCGGTAGAAGGGACGCCAATGGCAGAACAAAAACCAATCGAGCAATGGGAAATGATTAGAATGGTTGCAACCACAAGAATTGCTTTTCCAAAATCAGTGGTACGCCTTTCTGCGGGTAGAACAAAAATGAACATGGAAGGTCAGGCATTATGTTTTATGGCTGGAGCGAGTTCTATTTTCGCAGGAGATAAGTTGTTAACGACTCCAAATCCGGAGTTCAATGAGGACAAAGAAATGTTTAACATTCTTGGTCTAGTCGCAAAAGCACCCTTTGCAGAAGGAGAACAACCGGAAACAAAACCAGATACAATTAACGAGGAAAGAAAAATTAAGGAAGCTGCTAGAGCTGTGAAATTAGCTGAAGCTAGAAAGAATATTCCAGCAGATTTTCAACCAAGAAAAGTAACGAGCGTTGACTAAATGGATCAGCGATTACTCAATAAATTGATTACAAGAGAAAAAGAGGGGACATTGCGTTCCCTTTCTCATTTTGAGGGATTCACAGACTTCTTTTCCAATGATTATTTAGGACTAGCAAGTGTCGATTCTTCTACAAATTTATCACATGCATCAACTGGTTCTCGATTGATTTCAGGGACTTCAAAAATTGCATTGAATGCAGAAAAAGAATTGGCAGAATTTTTTAAATCAGAATCTGCTTTGCTCTTTAATTCTGGCTACGATGCAAATCTTGGTTTCTTCAGTTCTGTTCCACAACGAGGAGATACAATCATTTATGACGAGCTAATTCACGCATCTGTTAGAGATGGAATTCGTTTGAGTTTTGCCAATCAATCTTCTTTTTCTCACAACGATGCAGCAGATTTAACAAAGAAAATAAAATCGGCAAAAGGAACAATTTACGTTGCAATCGAAGCATTGTATTCGATGGATGGAGATTTATCCCCGTTGCGAGCAATTCAGAAAGTTTGTCAAGAGAATAATGCTTATCTAATTGTCGATGAAGCACATTCTGTAGGTGTTTTCGGAGAAGATGGTAGAGGTTTTGTTGCGGCGCTAGAATTAGAAAATAAAATCTTTGCTCGGCTTGTAACTTTCGGTAAAGCTTACGGTTCGCATGGAGCAGTGATTTTTGGTTCAGAGAAATTGACACAGTTTTTAAGTAATTTTTCGAGGTCATTTATCTACACCACAGCGTTGCCTGATTCAACGGTTAATCGTAATCTATCTGCAGTATTGACTATTGACATCAATGATAGAAGAAGAAAATTACAATTGAACTTGGCATATTTTAGAAAGAATTTCAAACATTCTGGATTGCTGTCTGAAGTGAATTCTCCCATTCAAATTCTACAGATAGGAGATGTTGAATTGACAAATGCAATTGCCAATAAGCTTCAAAAGAATAAACTAGCCGTTAAACCCATTTTTTCTCCAACGGTTGCTTTAGGGCAAGAAAGGTTGCGACTGTGTTTCCACACTTTTAATACTTTTAGTGAAATAGATTTATTAATAAATTATCTGCATTAATTTTTTTTTCTTTCAGAGGGAATTCGTAACTTTTAAGGACAAGAACGAACCTTATTCATAAAGTTTGGTTTCATTTTTGAATTGACTTAACCTAAATAAAAATTTGCACTATGAAAAAGCAAGGAAATCTAATGATGATTCTTCGATTTTTCAGTTTAAGAAGATCATTGTTTAACAACGGAAACGAAACTGAGTTCAAACGAATTAAAATTTTAAGAACAATTAATCCTGAAAGAAAGTATTCTTTTGATGAAATTTCATCGCATATATTTAATGCGTTGAAAAATGAGTATCAACACTAAAAAAAAAAACTAAATATAGAAAGAGCAACAATTTTAAATGGTTGCTCTTTTTTTGTGCTTTATTCTTTTTTAAATCTTTGATTTAGAATCATTACTTTTACTAAAAAAGAAATAGAATGTCAGAAGATACAATTACACCTCAAGTTGAAGAAATTGCACCAAAGAAAAAGTCGAAAAGAAAAATAATTTTAATCATTTCGTTCTTGCTGTTGTTGATTGTATCTGGATACGTTTATTATCAATATTATTTTGTGTACAGTGAAGGGACGCGTGTAGGTATTTTATATAAATTCTCTAAGAAAGGAACCTTCTTCAAGACCTACGAGGGAGAAATGGTTCTTCCTGGAATTAAATCAACAGGAAGTGCGGCTGGGTTATCTACCAATCGTTTTCAATTCTCGGTTTCTGACTCAGAATTAGCTAAAAAACTAATGGAATCTCAAGGAATGGAATTGGAGTTACATTATTCTAACTATAACAACTCATTACCTTGGCGAGGGGATAACTATTCGGAAGAAGAAGGGCAATACGTAGTGGATAAATTGATTAAGGTGAAAGATGAAAATCCAAATGGATATGGGTTGTAAATAATAATAAAAAGTTAACCCATAAAAAAAACCTTCTCAAATATTTGAGAAGGTTTTTTGATATATCTAAGAATTAAAATTACTTTTCATAATTCTAACAAGAACCTACTTCTTCGTATCTACTTCAACAGTAGCCATCTCTTCCGACTTATAATCGCCAGCATCTAACTTATTCTTAACCGTTATAAAAGTATCAATCGTGTACTGAACATCTTCTAGTGTATGTATTGCCGTTGGGATTAATCTTAACATAATTACATCCTTAGGAACAACTGGGTAAATCACAATTGAACAAAAGATATTGTAATTCTCACGCATATCAAACGTTAAGTTTGTTGCTTCAGCAAGGTTACCTTGTAAGAATACAGGAGTAACTGCAGAATTGGTAACACCAATGTCAAAACCTGCTTTCTTCAACCCTTCTTGAAGTGAAGAAGCAATTTTCCATAAATTTTCTTTGTGCTGAGGTTGGTCTCTCAATAATTCTAAACGCTTTCTTGCACCAACAACTAAAGGCATTGGTAAAGATTTTGCGAATACCTGAGAACGCATGTTGTAACGTAAGAATTCTACAATATGTTCTTCAGCACAAATGAATGCACCGATAGAAGCCATTGATTTTGCAAAAG
>DQTF01000180.1 GCA_015662935.1 Crocinitomicaceae bacterium
ATGCGAGTTCTAGACATGAGGAGAGCTTAGGTGAGACTTTTTCACTTGAGAAACTAGATAGTTTTACTAAAATAAAAGATTTGGATTTAATTCCAGAATTCAAAGTGTTTCTTCTCGAGTTTAATACCGACTCCAAGTTTCAAGTAGAACATGTCTTTTTTCCTTTACGGTGCACCTCTTTACTTTCCTATGAAGAAGAGTATTATGATACTACATTTTTAAATAAAGATGAGTACGAATTTATGCAATTATTAAGTCCAAGAAGTAACATTATCGAAGGTGTGGTAAATATAGGTTATTCTTTTATAGCTACTGACAAAGTAGTTGTGGTTTTGGGAGTAGAAGATACTGGTGTAAGAATTGAATATTATTTTAAAATAAACAACAAAAATGAATGGATTCTTTTTGAAATCACAGACAAGTCAACATAAAAAACAGGCCCAAAGCTAACGCACGAAGCATAACAAACGAAACCCTGCTAATCATTGATTAACAGGGTTTTAATTTGCATTTCTGCGGTCTGGACGGGACTCGAACCCGCGACCCTCGCCGTGACAGGGCGATATTCTAACCAACTGAACTACCAGACCAAATATCCTAATCATCTAAATGATACTGACAACAGTCAGTCTTGAGGATTTTGTTATACACTTTTCGTTTAAAGCGTGGGCAAATGTAATATAAATAAATAGAAATAGAGTATATTTTTTTAAAAAAAAATCAACTTATTTTCATTGATTTTAACTTCTAAAAAAAAAGAGCCAGTCAAATGAATTATGACTGGCTCTTTTTCAATATGTTAAGAAATTATTTTTTAATGAATCGAATCACTTTAGTCGCATTTACTTTAACGAAATAGATACCGCTTTCTAATGACTGAACATTAATATCATAAGAAGTTGTGTTTATTTTTGAAAAAGAATACATTATTTTCCCGCTAGCATTTGAAATAGTAATACTTTCTGTTTCTCCTTCTAAACCATCAATAGACAATGTGTTTTCAGTTGGGTTAGGATAAATTCTCAAAGAAGACAATTCATTTTCTCCAATTGCTAAATAACCATCAACTCCATCGCAGTTTTCATCGATACCATTACCTGGTATGTCAGTTGCTCCTGGATAAATCGTTGGATTAGTATCGTCACAATCATCACCTGTTAATGAGTAGCCTGTAGGAATAGTACATCCTGTTGTCGTTGAAGAGCTTGCAGGGTCTCCAAATCCATCAAGATCTGTATCTGCATAAATCGTTGTAGTTCCACCAGCAGAAGTAACAGTTACAACTATCTGCATACTGTCTGTAGCTGGTGCAATTGCAGCACCTTGCTGAGCAGATACTAAATACATAATTGTGTGAGTTCCAGCACCTGCAGTTGCTGGGTCAAAAGAGTTTCCAGTTACACCAGGCCCACTAAATGTGCCTCCTGCAGTCCCTGTTGATGTTAATGTAACAGCTCCATCAGTAGAACAGTAAGTAGAATTCAATCCAGTAAAAGTAGGGTCTGGCTTTATTGTCATCCACATAACGTATTGTGCATTTTGGTTAGATAAAGGAATTGGAATGAATCCACAAATATTCACATCTACTAATAAATCAATCGTGCAGTTAAATACTCCTGCCTCTGTTGGAGTTCCTGTAAATGAAGCACAACCTAATGTATTTGTTGAAGTGTTAGTTGTATAAGTTGCTTGATTTGTTGCTCCAGTTATGCCTGCTGGCATAGAACCAAACGTAATATCATGTACTGTAACTATTTGAATGTCTGTACCTGCTTGATTTGGATCAAAAACTCCTGCGTCAAAGCATTCACCATTCATTACAAATGATTCGAAATCATTATAAGCTTGGTTTATATCTCCGTCATTTAGCATACTGTCACAAATCCCACCGTAAACAGGTAAAGATGCAGAACAATCTACTGGAGTACATTGTGCATTAGCATTTAAAGTACCAAATATTGAAAATGGTATTAGTAGTAATAATTTTTTCATCATGTTTTGTTTTATAATTATGTGCTAATGTACGATATTTAAAATAATTGCACATTCAGTCTTGCTATAAGTTATCAACGAGGTTCTGTGATAATTGTTGAAGCAACACATTATTCTTACTTTTGTCATAGATGAATTTAAAAAGATTAAACAAAGCAATAGCTGAAACTGGATACTGTTCTAGAAGAGGTGCCGACAAATTAATCGAAGAAGGTCGTGTAAAAGTGAATAACGAATTAGCTGGTCTAGGAGTGAAAGTAACTGCAACTGATATTATTTCTGTTAATGGACAGGTGATAACAAAGGATGTTGAGAATCTATACTTCGTGTTTAATAAACCTACAGGTATTACTTGCACAACAGATGAAAACATTAAAGGGAATATCATCAGTTTTATAAATTATCCGGAAAGAATATTTCCGGTAGGAAGACTAGATAAGCCGAGTGAAGGTTTGATATTCTTAACCAATGATGGGGATATTGTCAATAAAATTCTTAGATCTAGAAATAATCACGAGAAAGAATACATTGTAGGAGTTAATAAGAAAATCACAGAATGGTTTCTAAATAAAATGAGAAACGGCCTTCCAATTTTAGAAACAGTCACTAAGAAATGCGTCGTTGAAAAAATAGATGATTACTCCTTTAAAATCATCCTTACTCAAGGTCTGAATCGTCAAATTAGAAGGATGTGCGAACACCTGAATTACGAGGTAAGAACATTAAAACGAGTGCGTATTATGAATGTTGAACTTAATCGATTAAAAAAAGGTCAATTGCGATCATTTACTAAAGAAGAATTTGAAGGCTTGCTCCATTTAATTGGTGACTCTAGTAAAACGGAAGAAGCTTCAGAATAAGCCTTGAGCTTTAACTCTTGTCTTCTTTTAATTCCTCGACTCCTTCAATTTCTTATCGTATTTTCCAGTGCCTAGATCATTCAATAACGTAAAATGGCTCTTCAATGCACCTAAAAATGTCTTATGGTGGTGATAAGGTACGCCGTATTCTTTAGCCGTTGCTTTAACTATTTTTGAAATGTGCTTGTAATGAACATGGCAGATAGTTGGGAATAAATGATGCTCAATTTGATAATTTAAACCTCCAATGTACCAAGAGAAAATAGTGCTTCCATTTGCAAAGTTAGCTGTGGTTCTCATTTGGAGAATTGCCCAATTTTCTTCAACACTATTGCTTTCATCAGCCTCAAAGAATTCTGTTTCTTCAATAACATGGGCCGATTGAAAAATTAACGCGAGAACTAAGCCCGCAATTGCATGCATGATTAAAAAACCTCCAATAACTATTCCCCAATGAACATTAAGTAAAAACAAAGGCAATGCAATAAAGACTGCTAAATAAGCAATTTTCATAATGATTATTTGGAATAAAGCTTTCTTGTAACCAACACCTTGTGCTTTAAGTAATCCTAATTTTTCGTAGCGATTTAATTGCTCAAAATCTTTAGATAAAACCCAGTATATTGTTAATATAGCATATAGAATTGGAGCATAAAAAATTTGAAATTTGAAAATTGCTTTGTGTTCTTGGTTAGGTGTAAATCTCATAACCCCTTTCTTTTCTATGTCTTCGTCAAAGTGTTCAATGTTTGTAAAAGTATGATGTAAAACATTGTGCTGAATAATCCAATTCAAAGGGTATCCTCCAGCAAAATTTAAAGTTGCTCCCATTAATTTATTGACAGACTTACTGGTAGAGTAAGAACCATGATTAGCATCGTGCATAATCGATAAGCCAATACCTGAAACACCAAATCCCATTAAAGCCCACATGCCAATAATTCCCCAATTAGAATCAACAACTCCTGTTAACATTAAGACAAAAGGAACAAAATAAAGTGAAAGCATGAAGGCGGACTTAATTTTCATATTCAAGTTCGCGTATTTAGATATATTGTTATCCGTAAAATAACTGTTTACTCGCTTTCTTAATTCTTTGTAGAATTCAGGGTCTTTTTTGTTGTCAAATTTTACGTGAGGTATGCTCATAATTCTTACATTTTATAGATTCTTTGAAAATATCTCTTCCAAAAGATTTCTGCAAAGATAAGCTATTTGAATCAAGAAGAACTGATATTTAACAAAAGTTGAGATGATTTTTGTCCTTTTTTTATTGCATTCAATTGTTATCTTTACGAAGATATGAGCAAAGAATTAATTGTGACAGTACTAGTACTCTACTTTTTAGTACTGATAGCTATTTCATATTTCACATCTAGAAAAGCAGATAATTCCTCTTTCTTTTTAGGAGAAAGAAAATCACCTTGGTACATTGTTTCTTTCGGAATGATTGGTGCTTCGTTGAGTGGTGTTACATTTATTTCTATACCTGGTTGGGTTGGCAATGAGAGTAATCAATTCAGTTATATGCAGGCAGTGCTAGGTTATCTAGTTGGCTATTTCATCGTTGCGTATGTATTGCTACCTATCTATTATCGACTAAATTTAACATCAATCTATGAGTATCTAAAACAACGTTTCGGTTTCTGGTCCTATAAAACAGGAGCTTCTTTTTTCTTACTTTCAAGAATTATTGGTGCATCTGTTCGTTTATTGCTGGTTGCAAATGTTTTGCAGGATATTCTCTTTGATGATTGGGGAATACGCTTTGAATTTACAGTAGTTATTTCTGTGATTCTCATTTGGCTTTATACCAACCGTGGCGGAATAAAAACCATCGTTTGGACAGATACCTTACAAACAGCTTTTATGCTTGGATCAGTTTTATTAACAGTTTGGTTTATCAGTGATGCGCTAAATTTATCGGAATCAACAGGTGCTGTGTCAACTATTGCAGATAGTTCTTATTCTAAAATATTTTTCTTCGATGATATCAATGATAGCAATCATTTCTTGAAGCATTTCTTGGGAGGTATTTTTATTACTATCGGAATGACAGGACTCGATCAAGACATGATGCAAAAGAATTTAAGTTGCAAGAATATAAAGGATGCACAGAAAAATATGATTTCTATGGCATTCGTTTTAGTGGCTGTTAATCTAGTTTTTTTAGGTTTGGGTGCTTTACTTTATATTTATGCTGCGAAGAATGGAATTGAATTTGAAAAATCAGACTTGTTATTTTCGTCTGTTGCTATGAGTGATGCGGCAGGTCCAGTTATTGGTGTACTTTTCTTACTAGGTTTAATTGCCGCAGCTTATTCCAGTGCTGATTCTGCATTAACTTCTTTAACGACCTCTTTTTCTATTGATTTTTTGGGAGTAAAAGAAGAAGGGTATGATGAGAATAAGAAAGAGTCTACTCGAAAGATTGTTCACGTTGCAATGTCTGTTGTGATTATTCTGACCGTTATTCTTTTAAAGAACACAACAGATGGTTCAGCAATCGGATTGCTAATGAAATTCGCAGGATTTACTTACGGTCCACTCATCGGTATGTTCTTTTTTGGAATTCTTTCTAAACGCTCGATTAAAGATCAATTCATTCCAATAATGAGTATAGTGTCTATCTTAACAACTGTCATTTTGTGGTATTTGTCTGCAGGTGCTCCCGGTGGTTATGAAGTGAATGAAATCGCAATGGGAATCTTCGGAGCCTATAAGTTCGGCTTTGAAATCATCCTCGTCAACGCATTGATTACTTTCTTTGGTTTATATCTTTTATCAAAGAAAAAGCTAAGCTAGATTAGAGTGCAGTCGATACGCAACTTCAATTATTAATTGTTAATTGTTAATTAATAATTAAATTAGTGCTATGAAAATTCAGCTCCACGATAATAAAAAGCATCTTGATTTTGCTCCATTAACATTGACACGTCCTGTCGGAAATTTGCGAATGGGAATTTTAACCAATGATGAAAGGTGGAAGTTACTTGTTCCAAACGTAGAAATTTATTTCGAAACAGAAGATTATCTTTCTGAGAAGTTCCAACAATCAAGTCAGGCAATTGTTGTAAATGCTTGTGTAATTCCTAATGAAGAATTAGTTACTGAAGTTTTGAAGCTAAAAGGAAACGAAGAATTAATAATTGATGGTTTATGGCTTGCTCGTTCAGGTACAGGAGAAATTCTGAAAGATTACGCCGGGAAAATGCCTACAGTTATCAATCATCGATGGGAACTGTTTCAGAAGAATGCCGAAGTTTTAGAGCAAGATTTCCATTTAGTAACTAAAGGGAGAATATCTGTCCAATTGTCTTCTACCAATACAATTATTGGAGATACAACAAAAATTTTCTTAGAAGAAGGAGCAAGAGTTGAAGCGTCCATTTTAAACACAAACGACGGACCTATTTATATTGGCAAGAATGCTGAAATAATGGAAGGTTCTATAATTAGAGGTGCTCTCGCAATGCTTAATAATAGTGTGCTTAAACTTGGATCAAAGGTTTATGGGGCTACTACTATAGGTCCTTTTTGTAAAGTCGGGGGAGAGGTAAATAATGTTATTTTCTACGGCTATTCTAATAAAGGTCACGATGGTTTTGTTGGTAATTCTCTGATTGGAGAATGGTGCAACCTTGGCGCAGATACGAATACTTCTAACCTAAAGAATAATTACGGTTTGGTAAAGACTTATTCTTTCAAATCCAAACACATTGAACAAACTGAAGTTCAATTCATGGGATTAGTAATGGGGGACCATTCTAAATGCGGAATCAACACAATGTTCAACACAGCGACTGTTGTCGGAGTCTCAAGCAATGTTTTCGGAGCAGAATTTCCGCCAAAATACATTCCTTCATTCTCTTGGGGTATCCAAGGAGATGCCTACGACTTTTCAAAAGCAATTGAGAGTTCTAATAATATGATGGTAAGACGTGGATTAGAATTAACAAAAGAAGAAATTGCAATTTTACAACATGTCTCGGAGAGCTAGTTGAATAATAAGAAGTTAAGATTGTCAGGAGTTAAGAGCTTTAATGCTCTAAGAAACTAAATCTTTCCTATAAAACTGTACATAAGTCGAACTGTCGAGTAGTCGAAATATCCAATCCTTCATCTTCCTGCCACTAACCACGACAAAATAGCAGTCGTATTCTAATGGCACATCCTTTGAACAATACCTTAAAACAAGATTGTCCTCTCTTTTTGAATATATAAGGAAGAATAACTGACAGTTTGACGGTTTAAAATGTAGAACGAAAATAAAGTAAATGTTCGAGTAAAATAAAGAACAAGAATGGCAAGTATTACCTTTCTTCATAACTTTTACCTCTTGACATTCTAACATTTTCAATTCTACCATACAAAAACAAGATATGAGTAATTTTTTTGAAAATAAAATGATAGACTTTTCCAAATTGGAAGCAGATGCGGAATTTATCCCATTAATCACTGCGGAAGAAGAAGAAAACATGAACAAAGCGGAATACCCTGATGAATTAGCAATTCTCCCTTTGAGAAATAATGTGCTATTCCCAGGTGTTGTTATTCCAATTACAGTTGGACGCGATAAATCCATTAAGTTAATTCAAGATGCAAACAAAGGATCTAAGATTATAGGAGTTGTTTCGCAACAAAATCAAGAGGTTGAATCTCCTGAATTTGTTGACTTGCATAATATAGGAACGGTTGCGCAGATTATTCGCTTGCTGAAGATGCCAGATGGTTCTTCTACAGTTATCATTCAAGGAAAAAGACGTTTTGAAATAACGCAGCCTATTCAGACTGAGCCTTACATGAAATCTAAGGTCAAGATGCTTAATGAATCTAAAGTGGATGAATCTGATGAAGAATTGAAAATAATGTTCAAATCGATTAAGGATTTGGCATTGCAAATTATTCAAGAAAGTCCTAATATTCCTTCAGAAGCATCTTTCGCGATTGGGAATATTGACAGCCCAACGTTCTTAGTGAATTTTATTTCTTCTAACATGAATGCAGATGTTGCTAAAAAGCAAGAAATGCTAAACGAGTTAGATCTCAAAAAGCGTGTGACTTTAGTTTTAGAACATCTCAACCTAGAAATTCAAATGCTCGAAATGACCAATGAGATTCAATCAAAGGTTAGAAAAGACATAGATCAGCAGCAAAGAGAGTATTTCTTGCATCAACAAATGAGAACCATTCAAGATGAATTGGGAGGGAATCCTCAAGAGCAAGATGTTACAGATATGCGCGCTCGTGGTGATAAAAAGAAATGGAATGACATTGTCAAGAAATTATTCAATAAGGAATTGGATAAACTGGGGAGAATGAATCCGCAAGGAGCAGAATATACTGTTCAGATGAATTATCTTGATTTAATGTTGGAATTACCTTGGGATGAATTCTCGAAAGATAACCTTGACTTAAATAGAGCAAAGAAAATTCTTGAAAGAGATCATTATGGATTAGAAAAGGTAAAAGAAAGAATCTTAGAATACTTGGCGGTTCTTAAATTAAAAGGGAATATGAAGTCGCCGATTTTATGCTTTTACGGACCTCCAGGAGTTGGAAAAACTTCATTGGGAAAATCGATTGCTGAAGCACTAGACAGAAAGTATATTAGAATGTCTTTAGGAGGACTGCATGATGAATCTGAAATCCGAGGACATCGTAAAACATACATTGGAGCTATGCCTGGTCGAATTATTCAAAATATAAAAAAAGCAGGCATTAGTAATCCTGTATTTGTATTGGATGAGGTTGATAAGTTAGGAAGGAGCAATCACGGAGATCCTTCTTCTGCATTGTTGGAAGTGCTAGATCCAGAGCAAAATAGTGAATTCTATGATAATTATATTGAGACCGAATATGATCTTTCTCGTGTCATGTTTATTGCTACGGCAAATAATCTTTCTACTATACAAGGACCTCTTAGAGATAGAATGGAACTGATAGAAGTTAATGGTTATACTGTTGAAGAAAAGGTTGAAATTGCCAAACAACATTTATTGCCAAAGCAAATTAAAGAACACGGTATTAAAAAGAAGAATATTTCGATTAGCGATAAAGTCTTAGAGAAATTAGTCGAAGAATATACCAGTGAATCTGGAGTTCGTGGATTGGATAAAATGGTAGCAAAGGTCGTTCGTAATAGAGCGCGTCA
>DQTF01000159.1 GCA_015662935.1 Crocinitomicaceae bacterium
ATCTCTATTAATTGGTAAATGTAGGGCATAAGTTCCTGCAATTTTTAATTGCTGATAAGCGCCGTATTGATCAGCCAAGACAAAACCTCCAATTGCGTGTTTTAATTTTCCTGTTCCAACTTTGGGTGCCTGAACACCTCTATTGCTAATTCTAATTCCTGGATTGTATTTAGCTCGTCCTCTTTTCTTTTTCAACGGGGTAGAAACGTACAGATAAGATGATTTTGGAGCATCATCAAAACCAAGCCATTGCATTCTGCCACCAATTGTTACATCAACAAAATCGTACATTCCTGCAGACCCAGGATTAACCATGTATTGATTCTTCATGTATTGGCTAAATTGGGTCGTTTGTTGCCCAAAAGTAACTGTTGAAAGCAATAAAACAATTGCTAGAAGTAGTTTATTCATTTTCTGTAATCATTAGTTTTTAGCAAGACCTACAAATATACAGTAGGTGTAAGGGGGTAAAGATACAATTTTTCAATTAAAATCTCAAAACACATTCAAGTAAAGCTATAACGCAGAGAATCATAGAAAGGTTGGTTGTCAACCTAAGTTATTCAAAGCAATCGCAAGGCGAGTCAAATATCATTTTCATATGAGACATTTTTTTAGTCCAAGATTCTTGAAAATTCTTACTGAATCGTATTCCTGAGAGATCAACTTCCTTCAATTTTTTCAGTCTCACTATTGACTCAGGCAAAGTCGCAATTGGAGTATCATACATATCCAAATATTCTAAATTTTGGAGACTTTCTATACACTCAGGGAAATTCTCAAAGGGGTTCCTTCCTAATCTCAAAAAACGAAGAGAATTGTTTCTGCACAGAGCTAAAGGGTAATATTCTAATTGGTTTTTGGTTAAATTCAAATCTTCCAAAAACAATAATTCTCCAATATAATTAGGAATAGAAACCAGCTTGTTCTTACTTAAATCAAGTACTCGAAGGTTTTTGAATTTTTTTAACTCTGCTGGAAGTTTAATCAATTTCATTTTCTGAAAAGAAATTCCAAAAACAGTATCTGGTTGAGCGTTTTTTACAACTTCCCAATCGTAAACGATAACATCAGCAACAGAATGTTTTTGTCCAAATAGTGGACTAAGACTGAGTAGAAAAATAAGCGCGAATATCTTCTTCATCTTGTTGGATTTGTTCTTTCAATTCAAAAAGAGAATCGAATTTCATTTCACTTCTAAACCTTCTCAACAATTGTACCGTTACATGTTGCCCATAAAGATCGCCATTAAAATCAAAAATATGCACCTCAATGCACGTGTCATTAATCGCAATATCGACAGATGGGCGGACACCGACATTTAACATTCCTTCTTTAATCGTTCCATCTGGCAACAACACATTTGCTGCATAAACTCCATTTTTTGGGAGCAATTTTATTTCACTTTCAATGTCAATATTTGCTGTTGGGTAACCTAATTCACGACCTAAAGCCTGTCCTTCAACAACTTTTCCAAAGAATTCAAAAGGCTCCCCTAAATAGGATGCTGCCAATTCCATTTCACCCTCCTCTATTGCTTTTCTAATTTTTGTGGAACTAATATTGACCTCATCAATTTCTTGCGCAGCGATTTCTTTCACCTCAAAATCATAAGTTTGACTTAATTCTTTTAAGAATTGAATGTTTCCTTCTCTGTTTTTTCCAAATTGATGATCGTAACCAATGACCATTTTTTTGACATGCAATCGATTGACTAAATAATCTCGTACAAATTCTACCGCTGTTAATCGAGAGAATTCTTTTGAAAAAGGATGAATAATCACATTCTGCAACCCCATTCTTCGCAACTTGTCAATTTTCTCAACTTGGGTTTGAATCAACTTTAAACCATGATTATCTGGGTACAAAACCATTCTAGGATGAGGATAAAAAGTAAATAAAACAGATTCTCCACCTATTTTATCCGCCTCTTCATTTAATTGTTCTATGATTTTCTGATGCCCCAAGTGCACACCATCAAACGTTCCAATTGTTAAAACTGGATTAGAAATCTCTTCTAACTGATCAAAACCTTTAAAAATCTTCATTGCTATCTAATGCTGTAAAATTAGAAAAAAATCAGTCAATCTACCTAATATCACAAACTTCTAGTCAGGGTAATCCTTTTCATCAATCGATGAATAATCGTTCCGTTTTCGATATTCTCAAATAACCTTGCACCTATCCCATAAAAGTGGTATTTTTGCACCGAGTTACTCTTTTATTTATAATTAATCTAAATAAGAAAGTGGTTCTATATAATTTTAGAAAGCAAATGATTATAGTAACAGATAACGCAAAAAAACAAGCTATCAGACTCATGGAAGAAAATGAGAAAGACGGCTTATTTATAAGAGTTGGTGTAGAAGGTGGAGGTTGCTCTGGTTTGATGTATCAACTTAAATTCGATAATGAAGAATCCGAAAGTGATCGTTCTTTTGAGAACAATGACATTAAAATTGTTGTTGACAAGAAAAGTTATTTATACTTAATTGGTACAACACTCGACTATTCTGGAGGGCTTAATGGTAAAGGTTTTGTTTTTGTGAATCCAAACGCAGATAGAACTTGCGGATGTGGAGAATCATTTTCTATATAATTAACGAAGATGGCAAATTATACAGAAGACGAATTAGCGCAAGATTTAGAAAATCAAGAATACAAGTTTGGTTTTACAACCGACATTGATGCTGACCAGGCTCCAAAGGGTCTAAACGAAGATATTATTCGGTTTATTTCTGCAAAGAAAGACGAACCTGAATGGATGCTTGAACACCGTCTGGAAGCATTTGAAATGTGGAAGAAGATGGAAGAACCAAATTGGGCGCATGTAAAATACAAGAAACCAAATTTTCAAGACATCATTTACTATTCTGCTCCGAAACAAACAAAAAAATACGAAAGTTGGGACGATGTTGATCCAGAAATGAAAGAAACCATGAAAAAATTGGGGATTTCTATGGAAGAACAAAAAAGATTAACTGGAACCAATATTGCTGTCGATTTCGTAATGGATTCTGTTTCTGTTGCGACTTCATTCAAATCAAAATTGAAAGAATTAGGTATTATTTTCTGTTCATTCTCTGAAGCTGTTCAAGAACACCCTGAATTGGTGAGAAAACATATGGGAACCGTTGTGCCAACGAGTGATAATTTCTATGCAGCACTTAATTCTGCAGTTTTTACAGATGGTTCTTTTTGCTACATTCCAAAAGGAGTGAGATGTCCGATGGAACTTTCTACTTACTTTAGAATCAATGAAGGCGGAACAGGTCAGTTTGAAAGAACACTGGTAATTGCGGATGAAGGTTCATACGTTTCTTATTTAGAAGGTTGTACCGCACCTCAGCGAGATGAAAACCAATTGCATGCTGCTGTTGTGGAATTAATCGCTATGGACAATGCAGAAATCAAGTATTCAACGGTTCAAAACTGGTATCCTGGAGACAAAAATGGTCTTGGAGGAATCTTTAACTTCGTTACAAAGCGTGGAATTTGCGGATTGAATTCAAAAATTGCTTGGACGCAGGTGGAAACAGGTTCTGCCGTAACATGGAAATACCCTTCTTGTATCTTGAAAGGAGATAATTCTATTGGAGAGTTTTATTCTGTGGCAGTAACCAACAATTATCAGCAAGCAGATACAGGAACGAAGATGATTCACTTAGGTAAGAATACGAAGAGTACGATTATCTCGAAAGGAATTTCTGCAGGAAAATCACACAACTCATACAGAGGACTTGTGCAGATTCATAAGAACGCAACAAATTCAAGAAACTTTTCGCAATGTGACTCTCTGTTAATGACAGATGAGTGTGGTGCACATACGTTCCCATACATTGAATGTAAGAATAGTAGCTCAAAAATAGAGCATGAAGCAACAACGTCTAAAATTGGTGAAGATCAAATTTTCTATTGCTTGCAAAGAGGAATAAGCGAAGAAAAAGCAATCAGTTTGATTGTAAATGGATATTGCAAAGAGGTATTGAATCAGTTACCAATGGAGTTTGCTGTTGAAGCACAGAAATTGTTGACGATAAGTTTAGAAGGAAGTGTAGGGTAAGGAAGTAGGCACTTGTTAAGTGATGAGTTAGAAGTTGACTAGTGTTAGAATTATAAATTATTGAAGCGGATAGTGTAGGGTTGAAGTAGGTAGGTGTTAGAGTAGATGGTGGATAAATTAAAAAATTACTGAAAAGGAGACTTTTCTAAATAAGATAAAATGATTGAGATTAAAAATTTACATGCCAAAATTGGTGATAAAGAAATCCTAAAAGGGTTGAACTTGACTGTTAAAGCTGGAGAAATTCATGCGATTATGGGACCAAACGGTGCTGGTAAAAGTACATTGGCTTCCGTGTTGGCTGGAAGAGAAGATTACGAAGTAACGGAAGGAACTGTTGATTTTGAAGGAGCTGATTTATTAGATCTAGCAACAGAAGAAAGAGCAAGGGAAGGTTTATTTTTGGCGTTTCAATATCCAATTGAGATTCCAGGTGTATCTAACATCAACTTTTTGAGAACGGCAATCAATGAGATCCGTGAGTATAGAAAAGAAGATCCTATTTCTGCAAAAGATTTTATGGCATTGGTTAGAGAAAAATCAAAGTTAGTGGAACTAGATGCTAAATTGGCTTCACGTAGTGTGAATGAAGGATTCTCTGGTGGGGAGAAAAAGAGAAATGAAATTTTCCAAATGGCAATGCTAAATCCAAAGTTGGCGATCTTAGATGAGACTGATTCTGGTTTAGATATCGATGCATTAAGAGTGGTTGCTAACGGAGTGAACATGCTTAAGAGTGAGAATAATGCAACAATCGTTATCACGCATTATCAACGTTTACTCGATTACATCATTCCTGATTTTGTTCACGTTTTATACGATGGGAAGATTGTTAAAACAGGAGGAAAAGAACTGGCTCTAGAATTAGAAGAGAAAGGATACGATTGGATTAAAGCTGAATTGGCAAACTAGAATCAAATGACAGTAATTGCACATAAAAAAACAGCGCTTTCTTCAAGATTAGAAGCTACGAGCATCTCAATTGCTAACGAAGATAAGGCATTAGCTTTGGGAGTTTTGGAAAACACTCCTCTTCCCACAACAAGAACGGAAGCTTGGAAATACACACGTGTTGCACGATTAGGTAAAATTGCTTTTACCAACCAGGAGGCAACTATTTCGTCTATTGATAAATACAACATAGACTCCTCTGCTCCAACACTTGTTTTTGTGAACGGACATTTCTCCAAAGAGTTATCGAGTAATGATTTGCCAGAAGGTATTTCTTGGAACTTACTTTCGGATATGAATGCTATTCCTGCTACGAAGTTGAAATTAGAGAATGAGGTTTTTAATTCTCTCAATACGGCTCATTTAACGGGTGGAGTTCAATTAACAATTGCTGCAAATGTAATAGTTGGAACACCCGTTCAAATTCTTCACATAATTAAAGGAACTGAAGTAATATCTAACTTCAAAGTAATCATTGATGCAGGAAAATCATCTCAAGCATCTGTTGTTCAAGGTTATTTTTCTGAAGATGGTGAAAATAAATTTTGCAACGTCACTTCAGAAATATCACTCGCAGAAAATGCTGTTTTATCAATCGACAAAGTTCAATACGAAGATGAAAACAGTTTTCACATAAGCACTGAAGAAGTCTCACAAGAAAGAAATTCATTGTTTACCATTAACACTTCTACACTAAACGGCGGGCTGGTTCGTAACAACCTGCATATAAAGGTAAATGGAACAAATTGCAACAGCGTTTTGAACGGAGTCTACCTCATGAAAAACAAACAACATGTTGATAATCACACAATTGTAGATCACATTGCTGCACATTGCGAATCGCATGAGTTATACAAAGGAGTGATGGATGATAAATCAACAGCTGTCTTTAATGGCAAAGTCTTCGTTCGTCCTGATGCTCAGAAAATCAATGCTTTTCAATCGAATGGAAACGTATTATTATCGGATAATGCAACCGTTAATTCTAAGCCAGAATTAGAAATTTATGCCGATGATGTAAAATGTTCTCACGGATCCACAACGGGCCAGCTAGACGATGAAGCAATATTCTATTTACGAGCAAGAGGTTTATCCAAACGTTCTGCACACCAATTAATGGTTTCTGCCTTTATTGGTGAGGTTTTAGACATGATTAAGAATGAGAATGTTCGTTCTTATGTAGATGGATTGTTGACAGAAAGATTTGGATGGGAGTAATATTTATTCAACGATCAAATCAAAATCATCGTCACTATCTACATCTAGCATAAAATCTTTCAATTTCAAGGCAATCTCACTAAGAATTACAGCACGCTGTTCATCTTTTGGAGCATCGCTTGTCATATAGTTTTTCAAATGGCTTTCACTTTCAAGCAAATCTTCTTCCATAAATGGGCCTTCTAAATTCTCGATGATGGTTAAGCAATCAATGGCTTCTAGAAATGAGCCGTGAATAGCGATAAAAACGAATTCATCTACATATCCTGAAAAATCAATCTTTGTATTCCAAATAGCTGTTAGGACTGATTGACGAATTGGTAAAAATTTCTCATCGTCAACGATATACATTAATTCAGCTCTTGCAGACGTATCCTTTAAGCTGCTCAATAATTCAATTATTTCCGATTTATTCTTATCTGACAAGTCCTGCATCAACCTTGTAGCTAAAGGTTTAATTACAGAAGAATCACCATTTGCTTCTAAAGACTTAATAGCTTTAGAGACTTTTTTCTCTTCTGAAGAATTGAGGTCTGCAATAATTTTATTTAATTTCTGCTGCTTCTTTGTAATCTTAACTTCTGCCATTTCGAATAATTTTCTGCAAAATTACAGCTATTTCTTAATATTTAGGGAGAAGTTGATGAGAATTCTACAACAATTAATATCTTTATTCAATGATTCTGTTTCGAAGTGTCCTATCTTTCGTTTTTCTTATTGCAATTCTCGCAATAAATAACTCTTGCTCGGTCGAAACTGCTAAAGCGCCTATAAAAAAACAGTTGATTATCCTTTCCGATTACTTAAACCAAACGGATGTTGGAATATTTAAGCCATTTGCAAAACAAGAATATGTTGATCTAAAAATCATTCACATGGAATCAGATAAGATTATTGGCTTAATGAGAAACCAAGGATCAAACGTTCAAGCAGATTTAATTTTAATCAATTCTCTATACGATGTACAAACAATGTACAAAAGAGATATTTTACAAACCATTCATTTTGAAAAAGAATTAGATACTAAGATTAAAAAAATTAGTTCAACGAAAAACAAATTCATAGGCCTAGGAATAGACCCTTTTATCATTGCAAATTCTAAAGTAAGCAAAATCAGAACGTACAATGAATTGAGAAATCATCCTTTTGTGAATGACTTAGATAAAAAACAACTTATTCCAATGTTAGCACCAATCGCACAGAAATTAAAACGCGTCAAGGCAAACAACTGGATTCGTTCATTTTACAAAAGTACTGTTGCGAAAGATACCTTATTAGACACATTAGGTAACTTATTGCCTATTCTAACAACTTACACTAAATACACGACTTCAAAAGATTCTTTGTATCAATTCGAACAACGGTTTTTAACTTATCCAAACGCAAGAACAAGTGGCGTTTTTTTTAACATCAGAACAATGGCAATTGTAAAGCAAGCACAGAATTATTCTGTTGCAAAATCATTTATCCTTTTTTATTCTGAAGAAAACAACAACATTCAACTCAATAAAAAATTAAATGTGCTTTCTACCTTTCAAGAAGGTTTACCATTTAGAAAGTATAATGAAACACCATCAAATCTTGTTCAATACTATCAGACTGTAGATAGAGTTATCAAAAAAATCGATTAACTTCACAAAAGTAAACTTGCTTTTCTTCTTTTTAATCTACATCTTTGTTTAACGGCAGAACCATGACTAAAGAAACACAACTAATTGCAGAATTCTCCAATCGCAGTAGAGTTCGTATATCACCTGAAAACTACACCAAAAGAGTTCGGTTATTTCTATATGCTGGAATTGCTTTGATTTTCTTGTTTGATTTATACTTATTGCTTTCTTCTAGACTAACTTTCCTTAACCTTGGAGTTATAGCATCCTCTATTATTTTGGGAGCTGGTGTTTATTTCTTTTGTAGCCTAAAGATTAAATCAACGGTTGTGAAAGGCGACACATTGATTGTAAAATCACTTTCTCAAAAGAATAAAGTAGCTTCACTGAGAAGTATCAAAAATGTTAGAACGAAATCATTAATGGGTATTCAATGGACCAACTTAAAGTTCTCTTTGGACGGAAGAAATGAATCCATTTTATTTTTTGGGAAATCATCTCAACTTCCAATTTCCCCTGAGGTTGCTATAAGAGAAGCTGTGAAAATGAGTAAAAAAAGAAAGGCAAATCTTAAGCCGGGTCCTGTATCTGCACACTAGTTGCATAGTCTATCATTTATCTAGTTCCGCAATCACTCACGAAATCCATCAATTTACCCTCCTAGTCGAACGAGTAATTCTCAAACCTAGGTTTACATAATCTTTCAGCCTGTGAGGTTTACCATGCGGTTATTGTCAGCAACAACCCGGTGAGCTCTTACCTCACCTTTTCACCTTTTCCAAAACGTAAGTTCTGGTAGTTTACCTTTCTGCGGCACTTTCTGTCATATCCGAAGACACGCCTTCCCGTTAAGAAGCACAGTACTCTTTGCTGCCCAGACTTTCCTCTTTACAATAAATGCAAAGCGATAGACTGATTTGCCTTTCAAGTACAAAGGTAAGTTTTAGTTCTTTACAAACGAATTAATCAAGGAAGTTACTCCACTAATTAATACAATCGTATACGTTCCTTTTTCCAATTTAGAAATATCAATTGTGTTTTTTGTAGGAGACACTTTCCCTTCCAGCGTCATCTTACCATTGGAAGAATAAACAGAATAAGTTGACGGCTCTTCAAGATCTTTGATTTTTATAACATCAGAACTCGGATTAGGAAAAATCTCTAGTCTATTCTCTAAATCACCCAAAGATGCAGTAAGATTTTGATCTTTATACTCAATATTTGAAACTGTCTCGGTACCATTTGTAACTGATGTTATAATACGGAGAATTGGTTCCTTCTCTCCAACAGTGATCCACTCATATTCATGACTGTCTGGAATAGGTAATTCTATCGCAATAGGAAAACCTTGAACCTCAAAAATCAATGAATCTCTTTCCGTTATAAGATGATCAATTCTCAGAACATCAAACGTACCATAAGGCGTTGTTATTGAACCCCATCCATCTACTGTTGAATTTCTTTGTCTGTATTGAATCCAAATTCCGTTATAAATTGGGTTCATATCTAATTTTTGATAACCTCTTGAAGAATAGGTATCATTGATATTCAAAGGGAACTTATATCTAGTTTCGATAGTATCTGCTTTAAAAGGGGCTTCTGTACCATTAATAACAACTGACATTCCAACAGACGTTATTGAATCTGCACTGTGCTTACTAAACTGATTAACGTCTGAAATCGTAACTGGTAATACGCCTGATATTTGATCTAACGGTAGTGCATCTGACGGCAAAAAATTAGTTGCATTATAATCTGCTGGAGCAAAATTTCCAAAAGATACTTGTGCCAAAAAAGAAGCTGCAGAAGTCGGCTGGTAGTCTCTAATTATTTGACCTGTAGAAACAAGTGTTGAAAAATCCCACGTTTGATTTATCCCAGTGGTTGAAAAATCTATTGCAGGATCATTTGCAGTGCTAACATAAGTCAGATCTCCTCCGTCTGCAAAATCAGCATTCGTAATTGTGATCTGAGAGAAAGATAAAAGCGGAAAAAGTAGAGTTACCGCGGGTAAAAATATTTTCATAAGTAGTTTTAGTTTATTGTTCAAATATACGATTTTTGTTTACTTTACTTTACTTCAAATCCAAAAACTGTTGTAAAGTAAAGAGGAATGTCTGTTCCGTTATCTGACTTGGCAAAGCAACTTACAGTCGCATCAATTTTGTACACTTGATTTCCAGCTGCATTTAATTGATAATATTCTATCTTGTTAATCTGAACAGCAGATTCAGAATTATCCGCCAATTCACTATCATACACCACTCCATTACTTGTGTACTGGATACGAATGTTATAATCTTGCTGAATCGATGTCGAATTAATTTCCATTGCAGAGAAATCATTCACACTTCTAACATGATTAAGTGTTCCGTCTACTAAAACAGACCTCGTTCTTGAACTTCCGTTGGCAAAATGAATTTCTGCCCTTACTGTTTTTATCGAATTATTTGTGTAGATTGATAAGTTAGCAGAAGTATTAGTAGCTAAGACATCATCTACGTACCATGTAACACTTTGCACAGATATCGGAAAGTTTTCAACACTTATTTCAGCCATTGAGACAGCATCATCATACATAATATTTAAGGATTGATTGACCGTTCTATTATATCCTATAATCATATCATTGCATAATGTTTTTGAAGTTCCGTTATAATAAGTTATTTGGGCACAAACTTGATAGTTTCCTGGTTCATAAATATGAACAGAATCTAACACAGGTTGATTTCCATCAATTATCCAATAGACACTTTGTATGTAACTAGCTGATGAAAGATTCTCTTTTTTCAAAGTTGCTAAGGGTTGAGTTCCTTTGCTAGAGAAAGAAGGTGTTAATGAAATATTATTCATAAACTCCGTTAAATCTTGATCTAAAAAGCCATCATAAATCCCCAACTTTAAAGAAATTGAACCATCAGTTAATTCTCCAGAAATAACATCTACACCATTCACTGTTTCAGTCATTGTGTACATAAATGCGCCATTATCTCCTGCTATTAAAGAGAAGTTATCTGATCCAAAAGTTCCATTTGTCTTAAAAACAGGATCGTTTTCTTCTGGCAAAGAGATTTTCTCTTTCTTACAAGATGCAAGTAGCACCGATAGTAAAAGCGTTAAATAAAGTATGCGATTTGCTTTCATTGTTTTCTAAAATTAATTTGTTTTCTTAAGTAAATTTGTCCATCAATTGGAAGCTTACTATTCATTCCTTGTACAAAGGATTCATCTACTAATGGAAATAATTGCATACCGATGTTTAACCCAATTGAAAGACCTTTTCTAAAGTTGTATGAATAACCTAACATCGGTTTTAATCCAAAACGATTGATTCCTTCTGAAAAACCATAAAAATTTTCAATGGTCTCTGTTCCATTTAAATCACTTGTACGATATGCAATTTTAGAACCTGCATTATAAGAAGGTCGCAACCCAATACTTAAGGTGCTATTTCCTAGTTTATACCCCAAAGATAAATTCGCTTCTAAGGAGAATATCTCTTTGTATTTAAGTTCATAGTTCACAACGTCAGAACCAAAACTATACACTTTTGCTTGACGGCTTAAGATGATGTCATCATGAATGGACCAAATACCATTTAGTCCTGCCGAAATCTCCAGCTTACCTTTGTTTATTTGCACTCCAAAACCTAACCCCATGTTATAAGAATATTGATTAGAAGGAATAACCATTGATTGAGAAAGTCCACCTAAAGCCTGACCATAAAAAGCAACTCTCGAAGGCATTTTTAAATCTTGTCCTATTCCGTTAAAGGCAGCTAGTTCAGAATTCATTGAATTCTCCATTGTTTGAAGATTATTGAAAGGCAAAGAACCCACCTGATGAGTTACTGAAGATACTTTCAAATTATTTTCAGCAATTGCATCTGTATTTTTGCTCATTGGATTCTCCCTCTCATTGCTATTTGTGTTTTCATTTGCAACATTTGATTGATTTACAGAACTTGGACGGTTATTATTCTCCACCGAATTATCACCTGTATTATCGATCTTATTTTTTGCGTCATTTCCCATTTTATTCGTTTCAAAGGCATTGCTCCCTTCAATATTTTGCGTCGCTGCGTTATTTTTATTCGCTACTGCATTGTTTAAAGAATTAACTGCTCCTCTATTGCTACTAGAAGAATAATCACTCGTATTATTTGGTAATCGATCATTTAATTGACCTTTGCTTTCTTCGTTCTCTAAAGGATTTATTTTCTTATTATTCTTATTAGCAATCATTTTTTTAGTAGAAACAACTGAATTATTATGTGTCGCTTGCACTTGCTCTGCTAATAATTGAGTAGTTGAATTCCCTTTTTTCAATTGTTTGTTTTCTTCCAGAAAAGGAGTAAGTGCCAGTAAGCCAATCAGCAAAAATGAAGTTAAGAGCCAAAATGCATCTCCTCCTTTTTTCTTGGCTGGAATCATTGCTTCCATTTCTTTCCAATAGTCATTTTTATAGGCAAAGGAAACATTCTCCGCTTTGTCCTTAAATAACTTATCTATATCGTTATCAGTCCATTTCATATCACCATTCGTTGATTCTGGTTTTCCAATCTATCTAATTTTTCTCTTAACATTTTTCTCGCTGTTGATAGGTGCCATTTTGATGTTCCTTCAGACATTTCCAGTTGCTCTGCAATCTCTTTATGAGAATAGCCATCTATCACATACAAATTAAATACGCAAGATGTTGCTGCCGGCAATTCCTTAATTAGAAATAGAATATTCTCCATCCCTAAATTACTTTCCGCTTCGTTTTCTGTTCCTGTAGAATAAAAGTCTAACTCACTGTCACTGTCACTCTTTTGAATTCGTTCATTGTATTTTTTATTTTTTCGATAATCATCAATGAGAGAATTCGTCATTATTCTTCTTGACCAAGCATTAAAATTGGTATTCTCTTCTAGCTTAGGTAAACCTTTCAATATTTTCATGAAGCCCTTATTATAAGCTGCTCTAGCATCTCCTTCGTTCTTATTGTACCTAAAACATACGGGCATAAGAAGCTTGAAACCATACTCGTATAAGAGGTTTATTGCCTTGCGATCATCACTAATGCATGACTTAATTATTTCAGGTGTGATGTCCATTTTAGTTTTTAATGGCCTTACTTTCAATATTTTACCGTAAATTACACTAATTAAATGACTTATTTTAAAATTTTGTCTACAACTTTTACCTTCTGATCGTAAGTGTTGTAATATTAGAACGTTGCAAATAGAGAAATGGTTGGAAAAAAAATGAAAAAATGAAATTGCACTTAATTCGACACGGGAAAGCATCTAATTATATCGGAGAATTAGATTTTGATAGACCACTTTCAGAGAAAGGAATAAATCAAGCAAAAGCTTTGGGTAACTTTCTTGAATACAAGCTTGTAAATAATGAAGTTTGGTGCAGTGATGCGGTAAGAACAAGTGAAACACTCAGTATTATTCAAGACCATGTATCGTTTGTAAAAACCAACCATCGAGCAGACTTTTATTTAGCACAGAAAGAAATTCTTTTGAACCAATTATGGGACAATTCTTCTACAAACGATGTGGTTATTGTTGGACACAACTTTGGTCTTTCAGACTTACTTAATTATTTTACTGATGAACTAATTCTCATGCAAACGGGAGAATACATTTGCATTGATTTCGGAGAATTGACGCTCCGAGAAAGCTCCAAAAACACAGGTGTAATTTGCGACCAATTTCGGTTTACTCCTTAGATTTTTTCGAATCGCCAATTTTCCTTTCTATGTATTCGTAAACAATTTTAACTTCACTCGTTGGTTGATTCCCAGATTCTCGCTCTCTTTCCAAAGTCGCAATTCTTTCTTCTTCCAACCTCACTTTTTCATTCCATTCACCTTCAAGGTCTGGAGGTTCTATTCCCATTTCTTTCTCTATCTCGTAAAGAAATTTTGGCGATTGAGGACCTTTATGACGAAAAACAAATGCCAAAGCAACTCCTACCAACATTCCTGCAAGGTGTCCTTCCCAAGAGACGTGCTCTTTCACTGGAAAAATTCCCCAAATCATACTTCCATAAACAAACGCAACGAATAAAGAAATTCCCTGTAGTGCTAAATACTTGCGTAATACACCTGAAACGAATAAGAACGCTGCCATTGCATAAATCACCCCACTGATTCCGATATGGAAAGAGTTATTATTTGCAGCAAAAAGCCAAATTCCTAAACCTGATAACAACCAAGAGAACAGGAATACTTTGAAAGCAATTTCTCGGTAATAGTATATGATTGCTCCCAATAGAATGAGGGTTGGTGGAGAATTATTAATGATATGACCAATTTCTGTTTTAGAATGAAGTAATGGCATTAAGAAAACACCTTTGAAACTAGTCAATTCTCCAGGCTTGACTCCAAACTTATAGAAATCAATCGCAGGAAAGAGATGATCTGCCCAAAAGATAAGCCATAGAACAATCACTAAAAGTAATGGATACATTATGGCTTCAAAAGCTGAACCGAATTGAGTATTTCTTGACACGCTTTGTGGTAGTCAACTATTGTGCCTTGTATCTTTTTCTGTCACATTGTCACAAATTGATTTTTGAAGCAAAGAAATCACGAACAAATTAATACCTTTACTACATGACAGAAATTGTGAATCGCATAAAAGAAAGTGGATTAATTTCTCTTGACTTGGCTAGTTATAAACCTTCGTTAGAGATTATGAACATTGATATTGCTGATGTTTTATGGCAACGATTGGTTTTGAAAGAGAAGGATTTTAGAATTTGGGTAAAAGAACACAATTGGAAGCAATATTCAGGCAAAGCCGTTTATGTACATTGTTCTGAAGATGCAATTGTTCCAACTTGGGCGTATATGCTTATTTGTTCTAAGTTGCATGAGCAAACAGAGGATTTCGTTATTGGGGGCCAAATTGATTTAGAAAAGGAACTGATTAGAAAGAACATTCAATCTGACGATATCTCAAAATACCAAGATGGACGAATAATCATTAAAGGTTGCTCAGATATTTCTGCTCCAGAATTTGCCATGGTAGAATTATTGCGTTTTTTACAACCTGTAGCAAAGAGTGTGATGTATGGAGAGCCTTGCTCGACAGTGCCGGTATTTAAGAGATTGATAATAGTTTGATTAATTCAATTGTTTTGAATAGTCTAAAACAAGGACTTTGTCGTTTTAATTAGGTGTGTTTTTTTTACTAATTTAATTTCCATAATAATAACCAGTCTAGTTGTGACTGATTTTTAATATATTAGTACAACACAAAAATTGTATCTTTGTTCTAATGCATCTAAGTGTCCTTCAAAATGCCCTAGAAAAGGAAGCTATTTATTATTTTTAAGTATGAAAACACATAAAAATTTAATTCTCTTAATTGTTACTATCCTATCACTAAGTATTGTTGCTTGTAAAAAGAAAGGTTGTACTGATCCGTCAGCATCAAATTATAATAGTACAGCAAAAAAAGACAATGGTACTTGTAAATATGATACAATCACAGAGCCTACTGCTACCTTACAGCGTGTTTTTTATGGCTTAGACACTAGGCAACATTTTGATTTATACTTACCTCCAGGCCATAATCAAAATACAAAAACAATTTTAATGATTCACGGTGGAGCATGGGTCTTGGGTGTGAATGATGATAACTCTGTTCAGACGTTTAATGGTGCCGTAATTGATATTGTAAGTGGATTATTAGATGAAGGATACGCTTGTGCTATAATGAAATACCGATTAGCATGTTACACAACCGTAAACTCCAACCTTACAAACAATCCCAATTTTTACATGGATGATATGAAAGAAGATATTGATTTAGCTATTAATAAATTAAAATCCGATGCAACTAATTTAGGCATATCTAATAATTATTTTGCGCTTATTGGAGAAAGTGCTGGAGCAAATATTGCTTTGCTCTATGGCTTGAATTCAACTTCTGATACCGATTTAAAAACTATCATCTCTATGTTTGCACCGACATTAATGGATGAAGTACAGTTTAAAACGAATATGACAAATGCTCCTTACAATAATTTACCAATAATAAATGGGGTTTATATTCGAAAAAAAGCAAACAATTGTAGCCTAGTTACTAATCAGTCAGTAAATTTTGCGTGGACACTGAATAGTCTATGTGGTATAACCTTAACTCCAAGTACAACCAACCCCAGTTATACAAACCCATTAAGCCCAGCATACTCAGGTAATATTCAACGAAACCTACCCGTGTTTTTAATGCATGGATCATCTGACAACTTGGTGCCTAGTTCTCATGCCGATTCAATGATTGTTAGATTGAATTCAATTTATGGGACTGTAAATCCATCAACTAATGATTTTACTGGTCAACATAAAATGATAAAATATCAAAACTGTGGTCATGGATGGTCAGGTTCTTGTAACAAAATGATTATCAAACAAGATGTCATTAAATGGATGAATTCCCATTTTTAATTTAACAATAAATGAGTTAAAATTCTATCTTCTCAAAGCCTAAACCTTTCTTTCTAATTACCTTTACCAATTCTGGAAGCAAAACTTTAATTCTATCTTCTACTTTAAGGTTATCATGGAGAACGATGATGTCGCCTCCTTTGATTTGCTTTTTAGCTCTAGAGAGAATTGTATCCACAGAAACACTCGCGTCATAATCATAGGACAACCAAGACCACATTATAATTTTATACTTCTTGCGAATGGCGCGAGAATATTTGACCCACATTCTACCATAAGGAGGTCTGAAAAGAGAAGAATCAATGTGTTGACTTGCTTCTTCTATCGACGCTAGATAATTGGCCTTAGAAGTTGCTGTTCCTTTCTCGTGATGCATTGTGTGGTTACCAATTACATGACCTTCCAAAACCATTCTCTCGATTAATTCAGGATGTGCTTTGGCATTTTCTCCGACACAAAAAAACGTTGCTTTAATATTCTCTTTCTTAAGATAATCAAGAATCCAGTTGGTTAATTCTTTCGTTGGACCGTCATCAAAGGTTAAATAAACCTTCTTTTTCGTAGAAAAACCCCAAATTCTCCGATAGAAAAACCATCGGTGAATAATTGGGGTTTTAAAAAAATGTCTCATTGAGAATTATTGCTCAACCGAATCTTTAATTGCTTGCATTTGCATTAATTCTTCTAATGTTGGTCCTTCGCCAGTCGGAGTGCTTGGTTTGCTACCATCCACTAAGCCAAAACTTTCTGCCATTGCTTCTGCATAATCTTGCATTTGAAACAAACGATTGGCATAAACCCCAGCACTTGACCCTCGGCGAACACTTTCTCCATTATCATTTGCCAATGCTTCTAAACGATCAAAGATAGATGGGAACATGGAAGCATAAATGTGTCCTATTTTCTCTTTCGTTCTTTTTGCCAATATGCCTTCTGGGTTTCCCATTTCTTCATCGTTTGCAGCAGCTGTTAGCTTAAAATAAGCATTGATTGCGGCATACAAATGAGTGGTGTTGGCAGACCTCGTTGTTATCGCAACATTTCCTTTCTCGTAATACGCAAGAATGGATTCTAACTGACTAGCAAGTGTATTC
>DQTF01000170.1 GCA_015662935.1 Crocinitomicaceae bacterium
ACAAGTCTTGGTATGAGCGATGACATTTTTCAAGAGTTGTAACTTACTCACGAAATGGTACTATTCTGGATTTAACAGCCAATTACACCAGAATCTATAACATAACGATATCAATAGATCCTGAAGTTCATAATGGAATTTTAAAAGTAACCGCATGGAAAGGAAGCCATCTCATTGCTAATATGGTTAATGGATACCTTGCAACTCTTCCCTTAAACTCAAGCTTCCTTGGATCAAAGTTATAGAGCAGATCCAGAGCATGGGTCAAGCCTTATCCCTGAGAACACAAGCAGTTTGAACAATAGTTCCGTATCCTCATCCTTCCACTTCTCCTTTAACCACTCATAAGCCTGCCTGATCTCCTCATCTTTCAGATAGGTTCCTCTCCTCTTTGATCTGATTAGTGTTATAGGGTCACTTTCATCTACTTTCTTAATAAAATTGATGTTCGTCTTTTAGAGGTTTTCTCGGGAAAATATTGATTCCAACAAAGTGTATTTTTAATTGAAAGGTTGTAAGACTACATTATAGCGTAAACACGTTGGATTAATTTCAGATGGATTAATAACCATTCCACAACTGCACATTCACAAAAACATCTTGTGTAGCCTCCGCAAACCTGATTTAAACCGAATTACTCCGAAATAGAAAAGCCATGAAAAATTTTATCACATCTAAATATATATTCGTTGAAACACGATTTATGAGAGGATTTCGTTTAAATCTCGCCGTATGTTAAATATTGCATGATTTCCTTGACACACCATTCTGGAGCTGAAATAATTTGATTTCGTTGCTTTGTTATGGAAATCCATTTTTATTATCAGATTCAAAAATAGTGAACCTAAACTGGAAGTAACCGAAACGATCAGATCTACGAAAACATAAAGAAGAGCGTTGAAGAGTTTGGATTTGCGATGTTTGTGGTTGCTGATGAGGTAACTTACAATGCCGTTCTGCAACAGGCTGCGAGGTACAAGTTTGAGAGTGGAAGAAGTTTTGAGCTTAAAATTGTTGTTTACGAGTAATTTTATGAAAAGAAGAGCGATTTTGATAGTTTTTCTTTTTAAGATTTGATATTATATAGATATAATTATATAGATATAGAATAAACAAAGTTAAGAGCTTGCAATAGAGAGGAAAAGGATTTGTATTCAGCTTCGTGATTTATAGAAAATATTTCACCAATTTCATTTATTACATCTTCGAAAATTATGTTTAGCTCATCCGATTTACTTTTATCAGACTTTAGCTTTTTTAAAATAATTAAATAAATTCCACGCAACTTTGAGCGGGCAAGACTTCCAGGAGTTTCTCCAGGAATCCAATATATTGCAGTAGGATATAAATTCGCTCGTTTAGCAGCCTTCAGGGGAGGTATCCAGTCTTCTACTGAAAGACGATTATACATTAACACCATCCTTGAATTTTTAGACATTCTTTCAGATATTCTACTAAATATTTTACAAAGTTTGTTTTCGTAGCCTTTTCTATTACGCGGTATTTCTTTTAATTCTACGTCCTTTAGGTCTGTATTTGAGACGAATTTAGTTCCAGTTAAAGAATCAAATATTTTCAGAGCAACATAGTGTATGAGACTTAATGAAGCATAGCTTTTAACACAATCCATATATGGAGGGTCCACTACAGCTAAATCTATCTTATTTGGTAATCTAGCCTTTTCAGCATCATCATTTATAATTCTAACTTGCGTCTTACTAATACCACCATTTTTTTCTATGAATTCGTATGCTTTCAACTGTGCTCGTAGTGCTGATGCAATAGTATTTCTACCAAGTGGTCTTAGAGTATTTGGCACATGTGCCAAAGGGTTTGCTTCTACAGTATAGGAGGGTATCCAATACGTTTTCATGGCTGCTGCAGGTACTGGTTCACCAATAGGCGGATGCCATTTTGATGCCAAGCTTGAGGCTTTAGTAGCTTCACTCAAAGCAAGACCTAATAAGAGTAATTCTTTTTTAGTTTTAGCAAAATCTCTTGCCTTAAGTGAAAATGACTTAAATGCAATGAGCTGTCTCTTGGTAAATAGCTGATATAGTTTCTTGATTCCTGCTTCTCGAATCAATCTCTTTCCTTCAACAACGTTTATATCCGATGAAAGTAAGTGAATAATCTCTTGAGTGACTTCTTCTAGCTTTTCATTCGTTTCTTCAAACCAATTAATAACATCTTCATTATCTTTGATGCTTATGTACTCTTTTTTCCACTTTTCTTTTGGGTTTCGTAGTTCTATGGCAAAAGCTTTCCACTTAGGTGCAGACTCGGGAAGTGAATTTGAGAGATGTATGGTACCTTTCATGCTGACTTGAAATTCGTGTCCGCAAAGGTTACATTTGGGTGCAATTTCTGGTGTCTCGAATATTGAGTAACATTTCGGGCACATAACTACAAAGTTTCTCTGACAATTGACACTTTTAGTCGAAATCCAAGTTGGTGCTTTATCTCGTGAAACAAATATGTATGAAATTAACTTTCCTTCAAAAGTCCAGAAGTCTTGAACCTCCTCTAATGCCTTGTCTAATACCTCTATAGCTAGATTATAGTAGCTTTTAGGAAGACCTCTAGTTACTATATATGTGCTCGCTCT
>DQTF01000196.1 GCA_015662935.1 Crocinitomicaceae bacterium
ATCTCATTCACCGTTATCCAATTATTCTGTTTTCGAGATGTTAATCCTAGTTTTCTAGAGACATTTCCTGTGTGAACGTCCAAGGGAAGAAAAAGAGCACTTGGTGTAATTGTTTTCCATATTCCGAAATCTATTCCTTCAGAACTGTTTCTAATCATCCAGCGTAAATACATATTTATTCGTTTTGCAGCAGATCCTTTCAATGGGTCGGAAACATGTTTTTGGGTTCTAGTTAAATGTTCAACTTCAAAAAAGACTTTTTTAAAATGAGAAATAGACATTCGCATATCCTTTCGGTTTAGAGCAAAAACCTCTTCAAGTCCATCATGTGTATTATATATATTACGTAGTGATGAAATGAAAAATTGAATATCTGCTTCGTTGAAAGTTCGATGGACGAATCCTTGAAATCGTTTTAAATCTTTGGGTTTGTGATTGATTATGAAGTCATGCGGAGCATTATCCATTAACTCCATCAACTTATTGGCATTGTTAATAATAGTTTTTCGTTGCCCCCAAGCAATTGTTGCTACAAGAAAACCACTAATTTCAATATCTTCTTTTTTTGAAAATCGATGTGGAATTTGTATCGGATCGTCCTGAATAAAGTTAGGGCGATGATACAATTCGAATTTTTCATCCAAGAGGTTTTTAATTTCTTTATCAGTCATGTTAAACTAATTTTTTGAGGGCCATCATAATTCCAAAGTGCAAACCTTCGTGGGTGTTGATGAATTGAATGGAATCCTCTAAAGAGTTTAATGTGATGTTGTAACTTGTGGTATAGGTTTTAAATTCATGAGATTGTAATTCGTGAAAATCATTTTCTGTTTTATTAATTAGTGAAATGTACTTTTCTTTAAATGTAACAAATTCTTTTTCCGAAATAGAATTATCCCCTGCACTACCTTTGCGAAATTTATCGATTATATCTTGGTCTAAGTTACATTTGACTCCAACCATACTGTATGTTAATAATTGCTGAGTAACCATATTGTGCATGAAATTCCATAAAATGGAGTTTGAAAAACCATTCGGAATAGAAGTAACTTGATCAAAAGTCAGCTCTTTAATTGTTGTAAGAATGTTTTGTCGTGTTATTCTTGTGATTTCAAAATCTCGCTTTGTACTTGAATTCATATTATCTTCGATTTAATAATAAAAAAACAAAAATAAGCATTCTTAGTATTTGTCCTATTCAAGGCGTATCGGTAAATAGCAAGTAAACCTTTCCCAAAAAAAGTAAAAATAAGCAGTCGGCTAGTCAGAAGTAAAAAAATAAACTAACTTTGCCAGCCAATGAAATTTATCAACCCGGAAATACTTTGGGGACTACTGTTTTTAACTGTCCCAATTCTTGTTCATCTATTTAATTTTCGGAAATTTAAGAAGGTTTATTTCTCAAATGTAGACTTTCTTAAAGAAATTAAAGAGGAAACGAAAAGCAAGTCTAAGCTAAAGCATTTATTGATTCTTTTATCTCGTCTTTTAGCAATAGCTGCTTTAGTGTTTGCATTTGCACAACCGTATATTCCGGCTGCTAATCAAGATGTAAAAATTGGGAATAAGGCTGTAAGTTTATATATTGACAATAGTTTTAGTATGGAGGGTCAAGATGAAAACGGTAGGCTCCTTGACTTGGCTAAAAACAAAGCAATGGAAATTGTGGATATTCATAATTCCACTGACAAATTTCAATTGTTAACCAATGATTTTGAAGGAAGGCATCAACGATTGGTTACCAAAGAAGAAATAATTAATTTGATTGAAGAAGTCAAAATATCTCCAAATACAAGGAAATTGACGGATGTACTATCTCGTCAAAAAGACTTATTAATTAATAGCGAAGAGCCAAATCGGGAAAGTTTTATTTTTAGCGATCTTCAAAAATCAAGTTTTGATCTTGCCGATTTATCTAACGATACTTTAATTAATGTTCGAATTATTCCTTTGTTGGCCTCCATTGAAGGAAATAAATACATTGATTCCATCTGGTTTTCTTCACCAGTAAGGCAGTTGAATCAAAATGAGAAATTATTGATTCGGATTAAAAATAACAGTGCGGAAAAAGTGTTGAATGTTCCTGTGAAACTCGATATTAATGGAATGCAAAAAGCCTTGGGAAGTTATGCTATTGAGTCGAAATCGTCCATAGATTCAACCTTGACTTTTACTAATATTTCTTCGGGAATAAAAAGTGCGGTAGTAGAACTTACAGATTTTCCCGTTGTATTTGATGATAAATTGTATTTCAGCTATGAGGTCGCTGAGCAGACTAATGTCTTGGAAATTTATGGGAAAAATTTGAACTCGAAATCTATTCGCTCTGTTTTTCAAGACGATGTTTTTTTTAATTATAAAAAAGTATCTGATAATCGGATTGATTATAGTGATTTGGTGAATTTTAATTTGATAATTCTTAATCAGCCTCAACAAGTACCTTCGGGGTTGGTAAGTGAATTAGAAAAATTTGTTGCTAATGGGGGGTCTATATTTATAATACCTGGACAAGAAATTACCCTAAGTTCTTACAATGACTTGCTTGCTAAATTACAAGGAAATTCTTTGAGACCTAAAGTTTCTTCTACAACCAAAGTGTCAACGATAAATGTTCAGCATCCTTTATATTATGGGGTGTTTGATAATATACCCAATAACATCGATCTACCTAAAATCAAAGCCCATTATCCAATCGATCAAATAACAAAAAATACGGGTACAACTTTGATGAGATTGGCTGATGGCACACCTTTTTTAAGCTATAGTAAATATAAATCAGGAAATGTGTATTTGTCATCTGTGTCGTTAAGCCCCCTTGAGAGCAACTTCACACAACATGCTATATTTGTAGCATCTCTTTTACGTATTGCAGAATTTAGCCAACCTTCGAGTGTTCCATATTATACGATTGGAAAAGATAATGTAGTATTGGTGAAGAGAATTCCTGTTTCTGAAAAAAGCCAAATTGTAATTAAGAAAAAAGAAGATGGTGGAGGTGGTGTTGAATTCATCCCGGGTTACCGTCATCAAGGAAGCCAGACAGAAATTTTTATTCAAGATCAAATTACTGATGCTGGAAATTATGAAATTATTCTTGATGGAAGTGTTATTGCTGGTTTTAGTTTTAATTACCCTAGAGAAGAGAGTGATTTGGAAGCTTTTTCGATTGCTGAAATAGAAAGTACCATTGAAGAGAATCATCTTACAACATTTGGTGTGGTAACAGGAAATACTGATCAGCTAAAAAACCAAGTGGAAGAGTTAAATGAAGGAAAGAAGTTGTGGCTGTGGTTGATTATTGCTGCTTTAGTGTTTTTGATATTTGAAGTGATTTTAATGAAATTGAAGTAAAAAGCTAGAGTGAACTTTATTTACAGAACTTCACTCTTCGGACTTATTTATAATATGAAGGACTAAGTTTGAAATATAGATCTTTGAATTTACTATCTTCTTACTAATACAAAACGATGGATATAGTTATTAA
>DQTF01000230.1 GCA_015662935.1 Crocinitomicaceae bacterium
ACTGTATTTTGGGAGTACGAAAATGAAGAGTATAAAGTGAATATCATTGATACTCCAGGACACGTTGATTTTACCGTAGAGGTAGAGCGTTCGTTGCGTGTGTTAGATGGTGCAGTAGCTTTGTTTTGTGCTTCAAGTGGTGTAGAGCCTCAGTCGGAAACGGTATGGAGACAAGCTGATAAGTACAATGTTCCAAGAATTGGTTTTGTTAACAAAATGGATAGAATTGGAGCAGATTTCTTTGGTACGCTTAAACAAATTAGAGAAAGATTAGGAGCTAATCCTATTCCTTTAACTATTCCTATTGGAGCTGAAGATGATTTCGTTGGATTAGTTGACTTAATCAAAATGAAAGCTTTTGTATGGGATGGAGATGACAATGGTATGTCTTTCGAAGTTCAGGATATTCCTGCAGATTTAGTTGAAGAAGCTAATGAGTGGAGAAATGTTTTAATTGAAGCAGTTGCTGAAAGTAACGATGATTTGATGGAGAAGTTCTTCGAAGATGCAAATTCAATTACAGAACAAGAAATAATGGATGCAATTAGAATTGCAACATTAAATATGTCAATTAATCCAATTATATGTGGATCTGCTTTTAAAAATAAAGGAGTTCAAACATTATTAGATTACGTAATGGCTTTCTTACCATCACCAGTTGATGTTGAAGGTATTGAAGGTAAATCTGTTGATGGAGATGAGGTTTTAGTTAGAAAACCAAATATTAATGAACCAATGTCAGCTTTAGCATTTAAAATTGCTACAGATCCTTTCGTAGGAAGACTTTGTTTCTTTAGAATGTATTCTGGTTTTTTAAACGCAGGTTCTTATGTTTTAAATACGAGAACAAGTAAGAAAGAGCGTATTTCTAGAATTTTCCAAATGCACTCAAATAAGCAAAATGCTTTAGATAAAATTGAAGCAGGAGATATCGGAGCAGGAGTTGGTTTTAAAGATATTAGAACTGGAGATACTTTATGCGACGAAAAACACCCTATCGTTCTTGAATCTATGGATTTTCCAGATCCAGTTATCGGAATCGCTATTGAACCTAAAACAAAAGCAGATGTCGATCGATTAGGAGTAGGTTTAAGTAAGTTAGGAGAAGAGGATCCTACCTTTCAAATTAGAACGGACGAAGATTCTGGACAAACAATTATCTCAGGAATGGGAGAGTTACATCTTGAAGTTTTAATTGACCGTTTAAAAAGAGAGTTCAAAGTTGAAGTTAACGAAGGAGCTCCTCAAGTAAATTACAAAGAAGCTATTACTAGGGCTGCTAATCATAGAGAGGTTTATAAAAAACAATCTGGTGGTCGTGGTAAATTTGCCGATATAGTTGTAGAGATTAAGCCTCGTGAAGACGGAGAAGAGGGATTAGAATTCATCAATAAAGTTAAAGGTGGAAATGTTCCTAGAGAATTTGTACCTAATGTTGAAAAAGGATTTAAAGACGCTATGAAAAATGGTGTTCTTGCTGGATTTTCAATGGATAGTATGACTGTTACATTATTAGATGGTTCATATCACGCAGTTGATTCAGATGGTTTATCTTTCGAGATAGCAGCCAAATTAGCTTACAAACATGCAGCGCCAGCTTGTGGAGCAGTATTGTTAGAGCCTATTATGAAATTAGAAGTGGTAACTCCAGAAGAAAACATGGGAGATATCGTTGGAGATTTAAATCGTAGAAGAGGTCAAATCGAAGGAATGGATGATAGAAATGGAGCAAAAATTGTTAATGCTTTAGTACCGCTTTCAGAAATGTTTGGATACGTTACAGCATTAAGAACAATGTCGTCAGGAAGAGCAACATCTACGATGGAATTTTCTAAATATCAAGAATGTCCAAAGAATATTTCAACAGCTGTTATCGCAAAGTCTAAAGGAGAGTAGGCTATTACAAAAATATTAAAGAACAAGACACATGAGTCAAAGAATTAGAATAAAATTAAAATCTTACGATTACAATTTAGTTGATAAATCAGCAGAAAAAATTGTTAAAACCGTTAAGTCAACAGGTGCAGTAGTTAGTGGTCCAATTCCATTGCCAACTCACAAAAGAATATTTACAGTATTGAAGTCTCCTCACGTTAACAAAAAAGCGAGAGAGCAATTTCAATTATGTTCGTATAAGAGATTATTAGATATTTACAGCTCTTCATCGAAGACTGTAGACGCACTAATGAAATTAGAACTTCCTAGTGGAGTAGATGTAGAAATTAAAGTGTAATTAAATATATAAAATAAAATGGCTGGTATCATAGGCAAAAAAGTAGGGATGACTAGCGTATTCAGTACCGATGGTAAAAATATACCATGTACGATTATTCAAGCTGGACCTTGTGTTGTAACACAAATAAAGTCTGAAGAAAAAGACGGATACGAAGCAATTCAAATTGGATTTGATGAGCGAAAAGAAAAGAACACTTCAAATGCATTAAAAGGGCATTTCAAAAAAGCTAATACTTCTCCTAAGAGAAAATTAGTTGAATTTGATTCGTTTGATAATGATTTAAATTTGGGTGACGAAATTACTGTTGAAATTTTTAGTGAAGGTGAATTTGTTAACGCAATAGGAACTTCTAAAGGTAAAGGTTTTCAAGGTGTAGTTAAGAGACACAACTTTAGAGGTGTTGGAGATGCAACGCATGGTCAACATAACAGATTAAGAGCACCAGGCTCTATTGGAGCTGCATCATATCCTGCGAGAGTATTCAAAGGAATGAAAATGGCAGGAAGAATGGGGCGTGATCGTGTAACAGTTGAAAACTTACAAGTGTTGAAAGTTTTAACCGATAAAAACATTATCGTAATTAAAGGAGCTGTACCGGGAGCAAAAGGATCATACGTAATACTAGAGAAATAATGGAATTAGCAGTATATAACAAAGAAGGTAAAGCAACGTCAAAAAAAGTGAACTTAGTTGATTCAGTTTTTGCAATTGAACCAAGTGAACACGCAGTTTATTTAGATGTTAAACTTTACTTAGCCAATCAACGTCAAGGAACGCACAAGGCAAAAGAAAGAGCTGAAATAACAGGAAGTACTAGAAAGATAAAGAAACAAAAAGGAACAGGTACTGCCCGTGCGGGAAGTATTAAGAATCCATTGTTTAGAGGTGGAGGTAGAGTTTTCGGTCCAAGACCAAGAAACTATTCTTTTAAATTAAACAAGAAGTTAAGAAAATTAGCTCGTGTTTCTGCTTTAACTTACAAAGCTACAGAAAAGAAAATAGTGATTTTAGAAGATCAAAAATTTGCAACACCAAAAACAAGTGAGTTTTTAACAATGTTAGAAAATTTAAAGGTCTCTGATAAAAAAACGTTATTTGTAGTGGCAAATGAAGAAAGAAATGTATATTTGTCTTCTCGTAATTTAAGAAAGACTAAAGTAGTCTCTGCAGATAAGTTAAATACTTATGATATTTTGAACGCAGAAACTTTAATCTTAGCTGAAGGATCGATAGAGAAAATTGAAAACTTATTTAACGTTTAAGAAATGCAAGATATTATTAAACAACCTGTTTTGACTGAGAAGTCTAACATGTTAAGCGAAAAAAAGAATACTTACACTTTTATTGTTGATAAGAATTCAAACAAGATTGAAATTAAGAATGCCATCGAGAAATTGTACAATGTTGCTGTTGACTCTGTGAACACAATGAATTATGGTGGTGGAAAAAAGAAAATGAAACAAACTAGTCGTGGTATTTCTTACCAACGTAACAAGCAAATTAAAAAAGCTATAGTTACTGTTGCTGAAGGAGATATTATTGATTTGTATGAAAACATTTAACAACAGAAATTAATTAGAAATGGGATTAAGAAAGTTAAAACCAATGACACCAGGTCAAAGGCACAAAG
>DQTF01000072.1 GCA_015662935.1 Crocinitomicaceae bacterium
GTGCATCTCGTGGCTCATAGACAGTCATACCGTTAGCATCTAACCCAAGTTTCCCTTCTAAATAGGATTGGGAAATTACTCCAGTAACAACTCCAAGAGGATGATTACTTCTTGGTTGATTTGCTTCTGCTAAATTTGTTGGGTATAAATTATGTTGATCAGTATATTCTGGCTTCTCAGGATTATCCGCTGGAAACGTATGCATCCAAGTATGAGGTAAAGTGTGTTCTCTACTATAACCTGTTGCTGACCAATCAAAAGGGTCGCTAAATACAATGTTCTCTCCAGAATAAGCACATGTTACAACAGACTGACCATTAATTGTATCTCTAATTTCAAAATCAGACATCATTGTTTGCTTGTACAAGAAATAAGAAATGAAAGTATGTGGATTCACAAGAGTAGATAAATCCGTAATCAATGAAGCTGATTGAGAATTAATTGCTCCATAATAAGCTCCTATATTAGCACCTAGACTTGTTGTGTTTCCGGTTGCAGGAGAAGAAGTTAAATAATTTTCAAAACCACCTTGTCCATTAAAAGCATAAACAGCAAAATAATAATCTTGATTTGCAATGATTCCTCTTGGAGTAAAAGAAGTTCCTGCTCCAATATATGCAACTGTAGCATCTCCAATAACATCACCTCTCATATAAGATGCTCCATCAACAGGAACTCCTGTAATTGCAGATCCATTCTTCCAAAGAACTACATATTTAGTTGCTCCAGTTCCAGCAGTATATTGACCTCCTAATGTATATGCTTCTAGTACAGGAAAAGTTAAAGCTGTAGCGTTTGCAGTTGGTTCTGAAGAAAGATTATCAGTACCTGCTCCTTCAAAATTGATTATGTATGGATTTTCATCGGTATCATTTGATGCAATTTCGATTGCTGCGAAGTGAGAACCAGCTCCTGAAGCTGCATAATTAACAGTAAAAGCTTGAGTTGCACCACCTGCAATTGTTGTAGCAGTGATATTAGATGAAAAATCTGCTGCATTTGCTCCGGTAAAGGTACTTCCAGAAATAAGTAAATCGGTAGAACCTAAATTCTCGATAACAACATTCGTAACGACTGTATTACCAACAAAGTAATTACCATTATGTAATACTGTCGAACCTTCTACCAAAACATTTATTTCAAATGCCGGAGCAACGTAAGGCACAATATCATTTAAATCTCTGGGAACAATTTGATAATTCGTATTGTATTGCCCAACAAGTGCGGTAATAGTAACAGGCCCTGTTGGAATTGCCGTCCCTGCAATATTTGTTGAACCATTAATTCTTACATCAAGTAAATTAGTACCATCCGTAACTTGCACTGTACTATTACCTCCTGCAAAAGCGCCTGTTGTTGTGAAAGTAACATTTTGAATTTCTATTAATTGAGATTCCAAAGGCTCTCCAACAGTTGGGATAGGAATTTGCAATGGTGTTGGCTGCACAATAGCTTGACCATGATTGACCATGCTTGCTACAGTTGAAACTTCTAACAATCCTGAAAATTCAACTAGAGGGCCTGTGATTGTAACAGAATCACCTCTCACAGCACCTGTTACTGGGCCACCATAACCTGCAATACCAGCAGTGTTATCTTGCATATATCTGATCTGACCAAGTTCAGCTCCATTTGTAACAACACCTGTTACAGTTACCGTTTGACCTAAGCCAAAAGTTCGAGCATTTGCTATATCCGTTTGGGCATTTAAGCCTAGCGTAAAAGCAACTACTGAAACGATTAAAATTATTTTTTTCATATTTTAAAGTTTAGTTGATTTATTATTAAAATTGGAATCCAACAGAAATATTGAATCGAAGCCCCTGCCCCATAAAAACTCCAGCAGAGTTCGCATCAAAACCAGTTCCATTTCTATTATTTGTTGCGTCAGAAATATAAAATGAATTTAAGACGTTAAATACATTACCTCTAAGACTTAAACTTGTTTTTTCAAATTTGAACCTATAACCAGCATGAATACTCATAAGTCCATATGAAGGAATTATCCATGACTCTCTACCCCCATTAGCACCTGTTAAGTTAAATGGATTGAAATTACTATAGTAACGATCGAAGAATGTGTACTTAACCTTGATATAACCTCTTTTTATTGGAGAATACCTAATGGCACCTGCATAAGTAGATTGAGCAGCATCACCAACATGCACTCCTTTTGCATCAAAAGTAAATTTGGTTCCAACAACATCAATTGTTTCACTTGATTGCCAAGTCCAATCTCCAATACTAGCCATTCCTTCTAAGGTTAAATTTCTAAATATTCTATAAGAAATATCTAATTCTGCCCCCATGTGCAATGCATCCATTCCATTCACATTTGCACGAACAAATTCTGTCGGATCATTAGGGTCTGGAACTAAGACACCAAAAGGGAAAGGTTTATTTTTCCATATGGTATAATAACCATTTAAGTTTGCACTCACTTTTTTACTTCTAAAACCATAACCTGCTTCAAAAGCGTAAATGTTCTCATTTTGAATTTCGACGTAAAATTCGTTGGTATTATTATCAACGACGTTGCTATATTGAGGAGTTCTACTTAAATAGCCAACATTAACAAATACGTTAGATTTCTCTGTCACATTAAAGTTTACACCAGCCTTTGCTGTACCACCCATTTTCCAAATCCACCCTGTGTTATCATATTCTAAATCTTCCGTGGTACGTGTTATAACTTGTCCGTTATAATTCACGGTATCATTGTAACCTATTTCTACTAAAGAATCTCCAACTTGTAATGTTTTTTTCTTAAAATAATCTACCCCCCTATATCCATTAGCTACACCAGAAAGATTGATAAATCCAGTCCATCTACCATAAGAATATTCAGCTTGTCCAAAAGCACCTGCCCATTGTACGAAACCATCCCGGTGATTTTGATACGGTTTAGATGCATCTGATATCTTGTCACCTACAACTTTCATTTGTGTGTCAGAGTTTTGATCTGTTGTACTCACAAAATAATCCCCCCCTAATAAGTTTTTTATCTCTACAAAGTGAGTTCCTTTGTACCATCTGTAATCAAGACCACCCGCAATTTTCCATTTTTCATTTGCTTTATAGTCGAATTGAGAAAGAGCTCCAATCCACATATGATTATTTACAGATGCACTTAATATTTGAGAAGACTTTAATGCTGTAGGATCATATAAAGGGTCAGCTGTTGAATAAACAGTTCCAAATAAAGTCTTCCATTGATTATTATATTCTATTTGATTCCAGTTAATTTGACCTGCAGAATCACGAACTATTGTTGAAGAAGAGCCATAGTATCTTTGTCCTCCACCTCTACCAATAGATACGTATGCAATATTGGACCAGGAAAGTTTTTTATTTACCCTCCAAAAATCTTTCAATGTAATTTGCGGTTTATGAAACTGATTCAATCGCTCATTCATTAAGGTCTTTTTTCCTGTTGCACTATCTGTATAATATCCCCAATGTTGATTATGTCTTCTTCCATAATCCATATTGGCTGTATCAAAATCTGTCACACCATTTTTTCTGGCGTAATCAGAATCCCAATATTCTAATTGTTGATTGTAGGATCTTTGTCCGTGCTTTTGTGGAGCACCAAATCCGCTTAATGATAAAACGTGATTCCCTAATTTCTTTTGTACTTTCAAATAATAAAAAACTCCTTGCGTATTTAATCCATCTACCCAACCTTTTCCTTGTTTGTAGGATCCTGCGAATAAAATTCCCCATCCTTTTTTCAAGGTTCCGGACTTGTAAGACAAGGACGTTCTTAAAAAGGTTCCTGTACCAAATTCTTGTCGAACTTTAATCTCTCTTTTACCACCTGTCTTCTGTGTTAAGATATTCATTGTACCACCAACAGAAGGCAATGCTAATTTAGTTGCACCCAATCCTCTTTGCAATTGCACTTGAGATGTAATCGCATCTAATCCAAACCAGTTTGACCAATACACCCAACCATTTTCCATGTCATTCACAGGAACACCATCTATCATTACTCCAACATTTCGTTGGCTAAATCCACGTATAGTAATTCTTGCATCTCCATCTCCACCACCTTGTTGTGTTGCGTGAACGCCTGGTTTTGAATTTAAAATCATTGGTAAATCTTGAGAACCCAATTCTTCTGTAATTTCCTTTTTACCGATTGTACTAACTGCAACTGGTGTTTTTCTATCTTGAGCTAAATTACCAATCACGTTCATTTCTTCAATTTCTTGACTCCCACCAAGTAAAACCTCATAAACAAAATCTGCTTGATCAATGTTGAGTTTCACTTTGACTGAATCAAAAGATATCATGGTGATTAGCATTTCATATTCTCCAAATGGAACATCTTTAATGATATAATTACCATCGAGATCTGATATTGCTCTATGCTTTGGAGATAAAATAACTTTAGCACCAACAACTGGTTGTTTTGCTGCATTATCTATCACCTTACCACTCACCGTAGCTGTTTGTGAAAAAGAGAATAATGAAGTAGTTAAGGTTATAAGAAAGAGGATTGATTTCATGATTTACAAGTCAAAAAAAGAGGCCGAAAATTGCATCGACCTCTTTGTATTAATAAAAATTGTATTACTTAACAATAATTCTTTTGGTAATTACCTCACCATTCTTAGATGTTAACTTAACAAAGTAAACACCTTTATAAGCATCCATTGAAAGCTTAACGATTGATTTAGAATTGTTATTGATTACTTTCACATTTTGTCCTAACGAATTCACAACGTTAATTGTTGTAAAATCATTAATTCCTTTGATATAGAAATATCCGTTTGATGGATTAGGGAAAATAGAAACATTATTCAATGATATTTCATTCACAGCTAATGGATTACACCCACAATCATGAGAACCTAAAGACTCCCAATTACCATATGTCATACCATTAATATCAATAACTGCTGGTATAGAATCATACTCTGCCAAAGCATTGAATGAAGTAATTACAGGATTTGTAACACCTTTCAATACAGTAGACTTACGGATTAAAGAGTGATCTTTCGTTAACTCGTCCCCAGGCCCATTGTAAGGAGCTGTAGATGTCCAAGCTGAACCTGGATCTTCACCGATTTTACCAAAAACATCTACCAATACCCAACTTCCAGGTGTATTTGCTACTCCTTTAGCCAAAGCAACAGCATCATTACCATTCCAATAAAATGCATTCGATGTATTGTAGTCTGGACAATAGTAACCATCAGTTCTAATTTGCAAAGAATCCCAAATCGGAGCATTTTGTCCTGTACCAAGTGGATCTGTTTTATCAAGTGTTGCAACGTAAACATCATATGCAGCAACAGTTCCTGTCAATTGAATTGCGTTTGCACCAGTTGCAGTTGTCGAACCATTAGAATAACGAATCACAACATATTGACTTAAATCAATAGGGTTGGCTGTAGGATTATAAATCTCTAAAGCCTTATTATTACTCCATCCCTCTACGTATTCAGAAATAAATAAATCTGAACAATCTTGAGCGAAAGTCATTGAACCTATTACGGTCGTTAAAATTAGTAGTGTTTTTTTCATACTTATTATTTTGGGGGTTGATAAATTACTTGTTTACTTAGAACGAAGACGAATAAATATTACAGAACGTTGGGATAACCAATTAGAAAGACCCCATGTTACTTTTATTTGTTTACTTCATTAACTTAATTCAAATTATGTTCTACATCAACTGTGGTTTTAGCTTTTTCTAGAGCCTCTAGGACAACACAGCTATGATTCTGTACAAATATACGACAAAAATCTAATACTTATATTAAGTATTTATTAACATTCCATGACTATTTTAAACAATTCATATCAAAAGCATCAATATTTTCTACATTTAGAAAAAAAAAGATAATGATTCATAAAATTTTATTATTTGCTGTTTCTTTAATTATAACAACGACTTCATTTGGACAAGAAATCACCGTAGAGAAAATTTGGAAAAACTATGAATTTTTCGGCGCTTCTATAAACGGTTTCCGATCAATGGAAGATGGGAATTACTTCTCCAAAATAACTCAAACAGAGAATGGACCTAGTGTGACCAAACATAAATTCTCATCCTATGAAGGAAAAGGAGAGGTTCTTATTGCTTCATCTGCGATTAAAGATGTAAAAATGCAAGATTATTCATTTAATCTTGATGAATCAAAAGCTTTAATTGAAACAGAAACGAAAAGTATTTACAGAAGAAGCTATACCGCCGTTTATTATTTGCTTGATTTAGCAACCAATAAATTACAGGAATTGGATGCAGAAAGAAAACCTCAAACATTGGCTCAATATTCTCCTGATGGAAAAATGGTCTCTTACATCTACCAAAACAACCTATATATTAAGGACATTCGTTCTGGAGAAGTAACTGAAGTAACTACAGATGGTAAAACCAATGAAATCATTAACGGAACAACGGACTGGGTTTACGAAGAAGAGTTTGCTCTGACCAAAGCTTACGGTTGGTCTCCTGATAGTAAAAACATCGCTTATCTAAAATTCAATGAAAAAGAAGTA
>DQTF01000042.1 GCA_015662935.1 Crocinitomicaceae bacterium
AAAGGCGAAAGACTTGGGTTTTTTCTTTTGTGGTATTTCTAAAGCCGATTTCTTAACGGAAGATGCCAAGCATTTAGATAATTACTTGAAGAATGGCTTCCAAGGGAAAATGTCTTACCTAGAAAACCATTACGATAAACGATTAGATCCTCGACTATTAGTGGATGATGCAAAGTCAGTTGTTTCTCTTTTGATGAATTACTATCCGGAGAATATTCAAGAAGACGCGGACGCACCGAAAATTTCTAAATATGCTTACGGAAAAGATTACCATTTCTTAATCAAAGATAAACTCAAGAAGTTCTTTGCCTACATTCAAGATGAAATTGGAGAGGTTGGAGGACGAGTTTTTGTTGATTCTGCTCCTGTTTTGGACAAAGCTTGGGCAAGAAAAAGTGGATTGGGTTGGATTGGGAAGAATGCTAATTTGATTCATCCCAAACACGGTTCTTTCTTTTTTATTGCCGAATTAATTCTCGATTTGGATTTGACACCAGACGGTCCAATGAAAGATTATTGTGGCACGTGTACCAAATGCATCGACGCTTGTCCAACAGATGCAATTGTGAAACCTTATGTCGTTGATGGGTCTAAATGTATTTCCTATTTAACCATCGAATTGAAAGACGAACTTCTCCCAAAAGAATTTTCTAATAAGATGGAAAACTGGATGTTTGGATGCGATATATGTCAAGATGTTTGTCCTTGGAATCGTTTTTCTACACCTACCAAAGAATCATTTTTTAACCCGCATGAAAACCTGTTAAAGATGTCAAAAGTCGATTGGGAAGATCTTACTGAAGAAATTTTTCAAGAGTTATTTCGTCGGAGTGCGATTAAAAGAACAAAATATAAAGGGTTAAAACGCAACATTCAGTTTCTCTCCGAATAAGAACAAATCAATTTTATTTTTGGTAGTTAAATGATTATTAGTAAATTAATGGTTTACTATTTAAACGTGTGCTATGCCAGATCAAGGAAACGGAAATGAAATTTCGTATTTAATGACACCCTACACAGGTCCTTGGACCAAAGTTGAAGCTGCTCATCTTTTAAGAAGAACCATGTTTGGGCCTACTAATCAACAGATGTTAGATGCTGTAACAAATGGAATGGCAGCTACGGTTACTTCATTATTGCAAATGCCAGCCGTTGGTCAACCGTTAACTTTTCATCCTGATGAAACAATAGCAGCTTTTGGTACAACATGGATTAATTCTGTTTATCCTACAGATACTTTGATTTCACAGCAGGTTGAAACTGCTCGTCTTTTTTCTCTTGCAGGTTACCAATACGAGAGAATGAATAAAGAACCCCTTTCTATTGGTGAAAAAATGACGCTGTTTTGGGTCAATCATTTTGGCGCAACAGCGACTTTTGATTCAAGAGCATCCTATGATTATTATGAACTATTGAGGTCACAAGCGTTGGGTAATTTCAAACAACTAGTGAAGGATGTCACAATTAACCCAAATATGTTGTTGTTTCTAAACGGAGCAAGCAATAATGTATTCAGCCCAAATGAAAATTTTGCACGAGAATTACTCGAATTATTTACCATAGGTAAAGGCCCTCAAATAGGAATAGGTGATTATACTAATTATACAGAACAAGATGTTGCCGAAGGAGCAAAAATTCTTACGGGATATTGGGTCGATGGCTTGAGAAGTGATACCATTACTAATGTTACTTCTTCCTTTAATGCGTTATTACATGATGCGACTACAAAAACACTTTCTGCACATTTTGGTAATGCATCTATTCCTAATGGAGGTGCAACGGAGTACTCAAATTACATAGATATTATTTTTCAGCAGAATGAGGTGGCTAAGTTTATCTGTAGAAAATTGTATAGGTATTTTGTTAACTATGACTTAACAGCTACAGTTGAAACTTTGGTTATTACTGAAATGGCAAACACTATGATTGCCAACAATTACGATGTTCTACCTGTGTTAACAGAATTATTCTCTAGTGATCATTTTTACGATGTTTCGGTTAGGGGAGCATTGATAAAAGGGCCTTTAGATTTGCTTTACTCAATGTTTAATGCAACTTCCACACAAACTAATTTTGATTTGGCAACGGATTATGAAATGCAGAATAATGTTTACTGGCTTTCAGAGACCTTGGGGCAATCTTATTTGGAACCTCCAAATGTTGCTGGTTGGCCTGCCTATTATCAAGAGCCATCTTACTCTAAATTATGGGTCAATGCAACTCATTTGAAATCACGATTTGACATTGCGACTTGGTTAACTATTCTGCCTGGAATAACTGTTAATACGGACTTCTTTAAAGTGGATGCCCTAACATTCTTAGATAATTTATCAGACCCTATTAATCCGAATACAGTGATTGATGATATGATTGATGTTTTTACTCCGAAGAGTGTAAACGCAACTCAAAAAATAATTTTGAAAGCGATATTAACCAATAGTTTACCCGATTCTGAATGGATTATTCAATATTCTCAATATATAGGTGACCCAAATAATTCGGCTGTTTCTGACCCTGTAAGACAAAGAGTAGAATTGACTTTAAATAGATTATTTCAAATGCCGGAATTTCACACAATGTAAGCTAAATAGAAAATTATGAAAAGAAGAAATTTTGTAAAGAATATGGCGCTTGCATCTGCAGGAGTTCCTATATTATTAAATGAATTAAAGTTTCAGTCAGTTGCCAAGAGATTGTTCAGCGTTTCTGGTGCAGCTGATGATCGAGTATTAGTCATTATACGATTAAACGGAGGAAATGATGGTTTAAATATGGTCATTCCGAGAGATCAGTATGCCAATTTAACCATTCAAAGAAATAATATTTTGATTCCAGAGAATTCTGTTCTGCCATTAACTGCACAAACGGGACTTCATCCTTCTATGACTGGTTTACAAGGGATGTATAATTCTGGAAAATTAGGAGTCATTCAAAATGTTGGTTACCCAACACAGAATCGTTCTCATTTTAGATCAATGGACATCTGGAGTTCAGGATTAATTGACACCAATGCAACAACTGGTTGGTTGGGGCGTGACTTTGACAATCATTATCCGAATTACCCTACAGCATATCCAACTACTCAATATCCAGATCCTTTTGCGATTAGTATGGGATATGAAGTGTCTTCTACCTGCCAAGGATTAATGGCAAATTTTAGCCACGCAGTCAAGGATCCATTTGAAGTTTACAACCTCAATAATAGTGGAGCAGTGGATGATGGAACTTATTTTGGTTCTCACATGGATTACTTAACAACTTTGATTGCTCAAGCAAATGCGTATGGTTCTCAAATAAATGATTCTGCCAATGCGGGTAATACGCTTTCTACACTATATGACCCAACCAACCCTTTGGCAAATCAATTAAAGTATGTTGCACAAATGATTTCAGGAGGGTTGCAAACAAAAGTATATATACTGAACGTCAACGAGTTTGATACACACGGCGAGCAAGTATTATCGACCAATTCAGAACAGGGAAAACATGCTGATCTGTTAAAGAAAGTATCAGATGCAGTAGCCGCGTTTCAAGATGATTTAGCTTTGTTGGGTTTAGAGCAGAGGGTTGCAGGAATGACATTCTCAGAATTTGGAAGACAAGTTTCTTCCAATGCTAGTTATGGTACAGACCATGGAGATGCGGCACCCATGTTTCTTTTCGGAAGTTGTCTTGATTTTGGAATTATGGGTCCAAACCCAATTATTGGAAATACGATTGTTCCGCAAGAAGGAGTGCCTATGCAAATCGATTTTAGAGATGTTTATGCATCTATATTAAAAGATTGGTTTGGTGTTCCAACAAATGAAATTCAACCTCTATTCGAGCACACAGTAACTTACTACAACTTATTAGGTGCTTGTAGTGTCGGTTTAGAAGAAGAGGAATTGACAAAAGCACAAGCATTGGTTTATCCAAATCCTTCTTTTGGAAATTCTTCGGTTCGATTTGTTGCAGAAAATGAATGGGTGAAGATTGATGTGTATGATATTCAAATGAAAAAAGTCGCAACTATTTTTGATGGTAACCTTTCTCAAGGAGAACATGATATACTTATGGAATTGAGAGACTTAAAATCGGGAGAGTATTTTGTACAGATTCAGAAAGAATCAGGTAATGTAAATACGAAGTTGCTGAAAATGCAATAAAAAAAAGCCACATGATTTATCACGTGGCTTTTTTTAGTTTTGTTTTTGTGAGAATTACATTCCCATTCCTTTTAACTGCTCGTAAGTCATTTCTTCATATCCTTCTGGGATATCTAAACTGAAAACAGACTTGTCTTTAATTTTGTTTTCTACTTCAGTAGCTTCAAAACTCATAATCATTCCGTTATTGTTTGTTTCAAAGGCTAAAGCTACACCTGGAATCTTTCCATTTAAATTCCCTTGTGCGTCCGTTCCCATTTTTAACTCTTCAGTGTACCAGAATACAACTTCATCACCTTCTTCTGTTTCTATAATTGCCTTTTTACATTTGTAACCAGCAACTGTTTTAGATCCTTTTACGAATTGAACATCGATATCTTCAACTTCCTCTACTTTTTCATCACCCTTCATTTCATCGACAGTAGTTTTGATAGCTTTCTTCCCCATCATTCCTCCCATCAACATCAATACATCTCCAGATTCTGAAGTAATCGTGTTAATAGTCATCATTGAACCCATTCTCATAGTAGAAGATGAATTCTTATCTTGAAAATAGATTTCCATCGTACTTCCATTCATCATTGCTAGTTGCATTTGCATTTCAGGATTGTCAGAAGACATTTCTATAGCATACTTAATGTGCCCTTCATTTGATTGAGCATTTGTAAATCCTAAGCTGAAGCAAACAACAGCCAGTGTAAATAATAATTTTTTCATAATTGTTTTTATTTTGTTTCTAATTAGCAATGATTGTTCCAAAGTTATCCTCCAAAGAAGGCGCGGTAAATGTCATTGCCGTTTGCATACAAAAGTAAGGCCATTAAGATGAAAAACCCAACCATCTGTGCATATTCTAAGACCTTCTGTGGAGCTTCTTTGCCAGTTACCATTTCGTATAGTAAAAAGACCACATGTCCACCATCTAAAGCGGGTATTGGAAGAATATTCATAAAGGCAAGAATGATAGAAATGAGTGCTGTGTTTAACCAGAATATTTGCCAATCCCATGTTGGAGGAAAGAGATTACCAATGGCACCAAAACCGCCAATAGAACTTGCTCCTTTCTTTGTAAATATGAATTTCAGTTGACCTACGTAATCACTTAAGGTGGTCATCCCACGACTAAACCCACGACTGATACTTGCTCCAAAACTGTAGTCGATGTGTTGGTAAGCATCCTTGTCAATTGGTGCAACTCCAATGGTATAGAACCCCAGTTTTCCGTTTTCAGTTACAGGAGCTGAAACAGTAATTTTTTCCCCTTTTCGTAAAACGGTTACTGCTGCTTTTTTATTCTTAGAATGGAATAATTCGTCTGAAAAATCATCAAAATAGACAACATCTTCTTCATTGACTTTAATAATTTTATCACCTTCTTTTAATCCTGCCCCAAAGCCAGGATATACAATCGCTAGGTTTTTAAGTTCATCATTCTTTATGATTACTTCTAAAGTATCCTCTTCTCTTGCTATCTTAAGAACAACTTTTTCTAATTTATCTAAGTTGTTAAATTCAATAGAATTTAAATCGGTGTCATTGATTTGAACAATAGCATCACCAGATTTTATTCCAATTGTTTCATCATTGGCAATTGCTGAAAAGTAATTGATTTCTGTTGATTTATGTCTCAGTCCAACAACAGGGAATGCTCCAGCTTTGAAAACTTCATAATCAATGCCTTCTGGGAGAATGATTTTTTCTATTTCTCCATTGGCATGTTTTACTTTCAACTTATGTTGATTTCGCACTAATAATCCAGAGCTGATGTCTGCATAGTGCAAGACTTCCTCATCTTCTATTGCCAAGATATTATCTCCAGATTCTAATCCATATTTTTGCATGTATGGGTGAATAGACAATCCTGCCTGCAAATCTTCTGTGTGTATTTGCTCTTCTCCCCATGCAAAAACGACGAAGATATAAATCAAAACACCTACAATTAAATTCACCACAACACCACCAATCATTACAATTAAACGTTGCCAAGCTGGTTTTGCTCTAAACTCCCATGGTTGAATAGGTTGTGCCATCTGTTCTTTGTCCATCGATTCGTCCACCATTCCGGAGATTTTGACATAACCACCAAGCGGTAACCAGCCAATTCCCCATTCTGTTTCTCCAATTTTTTTCTTAAAAATAGAGAACCAAGGGTTAAAGAATAAGTAGAATTTCTCTACACGAATTTTGAAATAACGAGCCGTCAAGTAATGACCGAATTCGTGTAAGACAACTAAAATTGATAGTGACAGTAATAACTGTGCGGCTTTGATTAAAAAATCCATTTAAAAATATTTTGTGGGTGCAAATATACCTAATTAAGCATTAGGAGTAACATCTACGTATTCATTCTGAACAAAGTAAGCAATCACCGCTTCTTTCATCAAGTGTTGTTGCTCGCGGTCATTGATTGGCGGAAGTTCTTTGACCAAATCGAAATGCGGCCAATTTTCTGCATCTCGATGGGTGTATTTGTAGTATCCATAGGGTTCTAGCAAAGTGCAAATGGCAATATGGAGCACATCGTTTTTTTCACTTTTAGAAAAATCTTTGTAGCCAATTCCTAGTTCATTCACCCCAATTAAAAAAAGAATGGCTTGCATATCCATCCCTTCTCCAAACTCCTTCTCCAATTCTTTTTTCACGTTCTGAAAACGCAATTCTACATCATGATCCATGATGCAAAGTTAACAAATGAAGTCTAAAAATTCGTTAAATTGTTTGCCTTTGATTATCTTGGACAAAAAATACAACTATTATGAAAAAGGCTATCTATTTATTTGCAAGTATGGCACTTGTGATGAGTGTTATATCTTGTAAGACTGAACCAGCAGAAATTGACGAAGAAATTGCTGAAATAGAAGTGTGTAACTATTCTTACGACGATGCTTCAACAGAATTTGAGTGGACAGCGTTTAAGACAACAGAAAAGAAAGGTGTTCCCGGGACTTTTAATGATGTTGAAGTGACGAGTGAAAGTGGAAACGACCCAAAAGAAGTGATAGAATCAATTACTTTCTGTATGAATACAGCATCTGTTGAAACGCAGAATGAAGAGCGTAACGGAAAGGTTGCAAAGCATTTTTTCGAGACAATTAACACAGAAACCATAGAAGGGACAATTAAATCTTTGGGAGAAGATGGAAAAGCGACTTTGGAAGTCGCAATGAACGAAATATCTGTTGATGTTGAAGGAGAATATACGCTAGAAGACAATGTTTTTACATTTGAAACGAGTATTGATGTTTCTGCTTGGAACGCACTCGCTGGAATTGAAGCTTTGAACACTGTTTGTTCAGATTTGCATACAGGAGAAGATGGTGTTTCTAAATTATGGTCAGAAGTGAAGTTAACCTTAAAAACAACGTTAAAAAGCGATTGCGATTAAGTAAATGGGTTTTTTAGACATTGTTTTTGCCATTGCACTTGCTTGGGGCGCTTGGAAAGGGTTTCGAAAAGGATTTGTCATCGAGTTATTCACTTTTCTTGCATTGTTTTTAGGTTTATATGCCGGAATTCATTTTTCTGATTTCATGGCAAAAATCTTGGTGGATGATCTTGATGTGAAAAGTAGCTATATCCCTACAATTGCGTTTACGATTGTGTTTTTATTGGTCGGAGCAATGGTTTATTTTGGCGGTATTGCATTAGAAAAAATGATAGACATTGTTCAGTTAAGTTTATTAAATAAATTTCTAGGAGTCCTTCTTGGTATTTTAAAAATGGTTTTTCTTCTCGGCGCAATCACCCTGCTAATAGAATCGTATGATGAGAAAGGAGATTTTATTTCGGAAGAAGCAAAGAGTGATTCTGTTTTTTATCAGCCATTAAAATCTGCTGTTTCATTTGCAATTCCAGCATTTGAAAGGAGTACTTTGTTTTTGAAGAATACTTTGGTAGATGGAGTTGAACCTTAAGACCGACCGTATAACTGCGTTAACACTTGTTTTTCAAACGCTATTGCGTTTTCTTGCTTTTCGATAGTTCGCCGTCTTGACAACCCGACAACTTTACTTTTGCGAAAAATCTCACCCGAAGCAATAGCAGATTTTTTTGTAATAACCCCACTTTTACATTCTTCGCTTTTTCTATTTTACATTCAAAAATGATGAACATTAAACGATCAACCGAGAAATGTAAAAGTGAATCCCCACCTCCAAACCTCTTCTTCTTTACTGAAGCCAAAAACGAATGTTTCCCGAGCGCATTAATAATTAACATCGGTACCATTCAGGTTGAATTTTTGCAAAAAAAATAAAAGCTATTTTTTGCTTACTTTTTTTAGCTTCGGGAAAAAAAAGTAAGAACGTTAAAAGACAATCAACTTCTCCATCTCCTAAACTCACTGAGGTTCGCTGAAAGAGACAAGGCAATGAAAACCTCTAACAGTTTTACAGCAAAACAAATCTACCCCTCCCAAAAAAGTATTCTCTTATCGTATCTAAACCAACTAAATTCACTAACTTTGCGCCTTCGAAGAAGAAAATTATGTCAACAGGAGTTAAAATATTTTCAGGACACGCGTCAAGAGAACTAGCAGAAAAAGTAGCAGCAAGCTATGGAGTTGGTCTAGGAGATTGCAAAGTAACCGTTTTTAGTGATGGAGAATTTCAACCTTCTTATGAAGAAACGGTTCGTGGACAAGATGTTTTTATTGTGCAATCGACAATGCCTCCAGCAGACAATCTTTTTGAATTATTATTAATGGTTGATGCTGCCAAAAGAGCATCGGCAAGAAAAATTATTGTAGTCATTCCTTATTTTGGTTTTGCGCGTCAAGACAGAAAAGATAAGCCGAGAGTTGCAATTGGTGCTAAGTTAGTTGCAAACATGCTCATGGCTGCTGGAATTGATAGAATCATGACAATGGATTTACATGCGGATCAAATTCAAGGTTTCTTTGAAGTGCCGGTCGATCATTTGTACGGTTCAACAATTTTTCACCCAGAAATTGAAAAAATTAACAATGGGAATTTAATCATGGCTGCTCCTGATGCTGGAGGAACCAAACGATCCAATTCTTATGCAAAAAGATTAGATATTGGTTTAGCAATTTGTCACAAGCAAAGAAGAAAACCAAATGAAATAGCAGAAATGACTGTTATTGGAGATGTTGCAGGTAAAGATGTTATCCTCGTGGATGACATGTGTGATACTGCTGGAACATTGACAAAAGCAGCTGATTTATTCATAGAGAAAGGAGCGTTAAGTGTTCGAGCTTTCTGTACACATGCCGTTTTGTCTGGACCTGCTTATGAAAGATTGACTAATTCTTCCATAACAGAACTAATTGTTACGGATACCATTCCATTAAAGAAACCACACGACAAGATTAAAGTTGTGAGTGTGGCAGATTTATTTGCGGATGTCATTCGTAGAATGGTAAATAACCAGTCGATTAGTTCGCATTTTATCGTATAAAACAAATAAATATATAAACAATGAAAAAAGCACAATTGAGCGGTTCGTTAAGAGCGAACGTAGGGAAGAAGGACACTTCTGCACTTAGAAAAGAAGGACGTGTACCTTGTGTAGTTTACGGACAAGGTGAGCAAACTCACTTTTCTGTAAGAGGAGTAGACGTACAAAAAATAATCTTTTCACCAGATGTTTTTCAAGTAGAAATTGACATCGAAGG
>DQTF01000261.1 GCA_015662935.1 Crocinitomicaceae bacterium
AAACCTTTATCCACAAAAAAAGCCACTCTTCTGAGTGGCTTTTTACTTAATAATTTATTTCTTAATGATTATGTCCTTCGTGACCCTCTTCGGTAGTTTCAGCAGAAGGAGCTTCAACATCAATCATTTCAATATCAAAAACAAGGTCAGAATATGGCGGAATTGCTCCTGGCCGACCTTCCGCTCCATAAGCTGCGTAATAAGGAATGATTAACTTTCCTTTTCCACCTTTACCAATCATTCCCATCCCTTCTTCAAAACCAGGAATCATTCGTTGCTCTTTGAATTTGAAATCCATTGTTTGATTTCTATCGTAAGAAGAATCAAATTTCTTTCCTGAAACTCGGAAGGTTCCTTTGTAATGTACTTTTAGATTAGAACCTCGAACGGGCATTGCGTTCTTATCTCCAGCATTATCAATGATGTAAACCAAACCTGATTCAGACTGTTTTGCATTTGGAAATTTTTTCTTTACCTCTTCAAACATGAATGCTTTGTATTGATCTTCTGACATTGCAGCACACTTCTCAAAGTATTTTTTCTCTTCAACCTCTTTTAATTTTGTTTCATTGTAAACCTTCTCAAATTGTTCAGTCGCTTTCCATTTTTTTGCGGTCTTACCTTTACGGATAATCTTAACCGAGATTAACATATCATCAGCTTCGATTGCATTTACAACATCTTGCCCTGAAATTACGTGACCAAAAACGGTGTGCTTACCATCTAACCAAGGAGTTGCTTTATGTGTAATGAAAAACTGACTTCCGTTGGTTGCTGGTCCGGAGTTGGCCATTGATAGTATTCCAGGTCCTGTGTGTTTTAATGTAGGATCTATTTCATCGTAAAACCGATGCTTTGGTCCACCCGAGCCATTTCCGTCAGGATCTCCACCTTGTACCATAAAATCAGCAATCACCCTGTGAAATTTCAACCCATCATAGAAAGGTGTTGTGTATTCGATAGAATCTTCAACAGTAAATTTCCCTTCTGCTAAACCAACAAAATTGGCAACAGTCATGGGTGTTTTCTCAAACTCGAGTTGAATTAAAATAATCCCTTTGGAAGTATTCATTTCTGCGTACATCCCTTTCTCCAATTTTGGTTTTTTAGCTTTCTTTTTTTTGTCACCTGTTGTTCCTGCAAAAGTTGCCGTTGCAAAAGCAAGTGTAAATAAGGCAAATAATATTTTTGTCATCGTTTTTAAATTTTTGAGTTTCAAATGTATTGAATAATTGTGAACTTTCCTTTGCAAAAGTTGCGCCGAAGCTAAATTTTATGATTTTTTTGCGTTGTAGGCTTAGTTTCTTGGGTCACTTCCCCAGAACATTTTATTACGAATGGTATCTAGGAAGTTGTTATCTTCAAACTTAATTACGTTAATCATATACTCCGCTTTGTGAATAATCACCTCTTCATTTTGCTTAATACTCAATGATTTTCCATCTAGAGCAATGAGATAAGAACGGCTTCTCCCATCAATGGTTAATTTAATGGGCATGTGGTCAGGCACAACCATTGGACGAACGTTTAAATTGTGCGGAGCAATCGGTGTGAGAATGTGAACTTGACAACCTGGAGTTACAATAGGACCTCCACAACTCAAATTATAAGCAGTTGAACCTGAAGGAGTTGAAACAATTAATCCATCTGCCCAGTAAGAATTAAGGTATTTGCCTTCTAAAGAAGCGTGTACAGTAATCATCGAAGCAGATTCTCTTTTCTGAAGTGTAACCTCATTAAATGCGACGTTTTCTTCTCCGAATAAATTTCTTTCTGTTTCAACACGAATCAATGATCTATTTTGATGTACAAACTCTTTTCGTTTGACCAAGTCCATTGCTTGATGAATTTCTTCTTTGGGAATGTTTGCTAAAAAACCTAAGCGTCCTGTATTGATTCCTAAAACTGGAACTTGAGAATCTCTCACAAAACGAACATTCTGAATAAAAGTACCATCTCCCCCCATGCTCAAACTTAAATCAATTCCAGATTTAAAATCTTCATGAGAAGAAAATGAGTCCGCGTTTTCTGCAATTCCCACTTTTTTAATCAACTTCTCTTTTAGGTCAGTATGAAAAATAAGGTTCCACCCAAAATCTTTTAAGGTCTTAATTAATTCTGCGTAATAACTCGCGTTTTGCTTATTTACTTTTCTTCCAAAGATGGCTACATTCATCTCTTATAAATTCAAATAATTCATTAATGCATCGTATCTAAACTGCATATCATCAAGATTATTGCTCTTCTGATAGGATGCTTTTATTACATAATCATACCGTTCAAATGTTCGAATGATTCGGTCTAACTCTATTTTATTAATTTTCAAAGTGACTTCAATATTAGTCGACTCTGGAGAAGACATAATATAAGAACTCAAGATTTTTGCATCATTGCTTTCTACAATTTGTGCAATTTGCGCAAGAGAATAATCGATGGTTGCCATTTCAAGGACAAGAATTCCTCCGTTTTCACGAATACTTCCTGTTTGTGCGATTAACGACATTAAATGTTGAACAGTTGTACATCCTAAGTATTTTTCGTTCTCATCTAGAACAGGAACGATGCTTAATTTTAATTCTGAAACCTTAGAAAGCACTTGATAAATATGATCTTTTGAAAGTACATAAGGTCTAGGGAGATGTTGAAACAACTTATCCAGTGTCTTATCCATTTCCATTTGATCGAGAATATCGCTTTCAGAAACAACACCTACAAAATTTCCATTTTTTAGGACAGGAAGGTGTGATACTTTAAATTCTTCCATCCAATTCAGTGCTTTTTCAGCTGTATCTGAATGTTTTAAAGGAGGAATTTCGTCGTTTATTAGTTCTTTTGCAATCATTGTTAATGCTAATGTACTATAATAGTGAGTAACTTTGTACTTTTGTGAGACAAAAATGTAGCCGTTATGACAATGCTAAGTGTAAATGTAAACAAAATTGCGACCTTGAGAAATGCAAGGGGAGAAAACACTCCAAATGTAGTTCAAGTTGCGATTGATTGCGAACGCTTTGGTGCTGATGGAATTACGGTTCATCCAAGACCAGATGAACGTCATATTACACGCCAAGATGTTTATGATTTAGCAAAAGTTATCACAACGGAGTTTAACATTGAAGGCTACCCCAATCAACGATTCATTGATTTGGTTTCAGAAATTATTCCAGCTCAAGCGACCTTAGTTCCAGACCCTCCAGGTGTTTTAACTTCGAACGCCGGTTGGGATACAAAAGAAAATGAAGGATTGTTAAAAGACCTTGCGCAAGAATTACGCAGTAAAAATATTCGTTCTTCCATTTTTGTGGACACTAATTTACAAAACATTGAATATGCTGCAAAATGTGGTGTTGACAGAATAGAATTGTACACTGGTCCTTATGCGAAGAGTTTCAAATCAAATCCTGAGGAAGCGATTGAAGATTATATTACTGCTGCAAATTTAGCGGTGAAATTAGGTTTAGGATTAAATGCGGGTCACGATTTAGATTTGCACAACCTGAAGTATTTCAAAGACAACATTATTGGTTTGCAAGAGGTTTCTATTGGACACGCATTGATTTCTGATGCGCTTTATTTAGGTTTGGAGAATACGATACAGATGTATAAACGTTTATTGGATTGATTACAAGCTCATCATTACAAGAGAAGAAAATTTGATTGTCATCAATTCATCTTTGATTTCTTTTGCAATCGACAATCCTTTTAAATACCAATTTAGAGACTCTTCTAAATCTCCCTTTTTTCCAGCTTGATCTCCGAGTAGTAAAACTTGAATCAGTTCCGTTTCTTTTTGTATTCTTTGAGCAGATAATGTAGGCATCCTTTTTTTTAACAAAGATATAGGTACTGCTCGTAAAAGTAAGTTAGGAATTTGTTATGATTAGGTTAAGGATTGGTGGGAAAGGACTTATTCTACCTCATCATTTTAGCGACATACTTCCCAATAATATCAAACTCCAAATTGACCGTGCTACCAACTTCTATTTGATGAAAGTTGGTAAACTCATACGTATAAGGTATGATATGAACAGAAAACTGCTTTTCCTTGGAATCAACAACGGTTAAGCTTGTTCCATTAATCGTAACTGAACCTTTCTCTACTGTTACATCATTCGAAGAATACTCAAAAGTAAACTTCCAACTGCCATCTTGATTTTCTTTTTCAATACAAGTTGCTGTGGTGTCCACATGACCTTGCACAATATGGCCATCTAATCGGCCGTTCATAATCATGCAACGTTCTAGGTTGACCTTTGTCCCAACCTCCCATGACGACAGATTGGTTTTATTCAATGTTTCTTGAATCGCCGTCACCGTATATTGCTGTTCGTTGATTTTTATGACCGTCAAGCAACAACCATTATGTGCAACACTTTGGTCAATTTTTAATTCTTGTGTAAAATCTGCCGCTAACGTAAAGTGAATGTTTTCTCCATCTTTAGCGATGTCTTTAACAATCCCTAGTTGTTCTATGATTCCTGTAAACATGCTACGAAGATAGTTGAAAGATTTGAAAAATGCAGATTTTGAAGATATCGGAGTAAAAACCAACCTAATGAATCAGTTACTCAACCTCTGCCAACTGCTTAAATTTCCCTTTACTTTTTCTAATTCTCACTGCGACCACCTTATATTCAGGACACATTGCTTCAGAATCATGTACATCTCCCGTAATATTATTAATCATAATTTCTGGAAAATGGAAGGTTGTGCTCACAACACCTGGTTTAACATCTGTAGTGATTTTTGCCTTTACATCTACTTTTCCTCTTGGAGATTCAATGCAGACATAATCACCATCACTAATAAAACTAGCAGCAGCATCTTCAGGATTAATCATCAAGTAATCGTCCTTCAAAATTTCAACATTGCCTGTTCTACGAGTCATTGCTCCACAGTTATAATGCTCTAACTCTCTGTTTGTTGTGAGGATTAATGGGAACTTATCTGCATGTGCAACTAGCTCTTCTGTTTCTCTCCAAGCATTGAATTCAAATGCACCTTTACCTCGTTTAAATTCTGTTAAATGCAAAATTTTTGTATCTTTTCCACCAGGGGTAACCGGCCATTGTAAACCATTTTTACCTAGATTCTCCCACGTAATTCCTGCGAAGAAAGGAACGATTTGTGAAATTTCTTCCAACATCCCTTTGGCCGTATAATCATCTTGTTGGTAGCCTAATATATTAAGCATATCCACTAAAATTTGTCCATCAACTTTGGCTCCATCAATAGGTTCTACCACTTTATTCACTCGCTGAACTCTTCTTTCTCCATTGGTAAATGTTCCTTCTTTCTCTAAGAATGAGGCTCCTGGGAGAATAACATCAGCATGTTTTGCGGTTTCTGTCATGAATAATTCTTGCACAATAACCATGTCCACTGCTTCCAATGCTTTGATTACTTTTTGCGTATTTGGATCTGTCTGAACAACATCTTCACCAATAATCCAAGCAACCTTTAACTTTCCTGCGATAGCTGCATCAAACATTTCAGGAATTTTATAACCGATGTTACTCGGCACAGTTACTCCGTAAAACTCGTTGTATTTCTTATTCACCTCTGGTTTGGTGAGGTCTAAATAACCTGCTCCTTGATGAGGTTGGACTCCCATATCTGCGGACCCTTGTACATTGTTTTGTCCACGAAGCGGGTTGACACCCACTCCCCTTCTTCCAATGTTACCTGTCAACAATGCTAAATCAGCAATTTGCATCACGGTAAATGTTCCTTGAGAATGTTCAGTCACTCCTAATCCGTGAAATGACATAGCGTTAGGTGCAGAAGCATAAGCCATTGCAGCCGCACGAACATCTTCTCGTTTAAGACCAGAAACATTTTCTAATTTGGTTAAATCAATCGCTAGAATTTCTTTCTTAAAAGCATCAAAGCCTTCTGTTCTATTCTCAATAAAAGAGGCATCTACTAAATTCTCCGAGATGATATAATACATCATCATATTGAGAACGGCAACGTTGGTTCCGGGTCGTAATGCAAGGTGATGCGTCGCATATTTTGCCATTTCCGTCTTTCGAGGATCAATGACAATCGTCGTTCCTCCCTTCATGGCGAACTGTTTCAATTTCACTCCTGTAACAGGATGCGCATCTGTTGGATTGGCACCAATCACCATGATGCAATTCGTATCTTTTAAATCATCGATAGAATTGGTTGCGGCTCCAGTTCCAAAAGTTCTTTGCATTCCCAAAGCGGTTGGAGAATGACATACCCTTGCACAGCCGTCAATGTTATTGGTGCCTACAGCGACACGCAATAATTTCTGCATCAAGTAATTTTCTTCGTTTGTACAACGAGAAGATGAAATTCCAGCAATGAAATCAGGACCATCTGTTGCTTTAACTTCGTTAATTTTTGCAGCGATGTGATCATAAACTTCTTCCCAACTTACCTTTTCAAATTCTCCGTTGCGCTTTATCATAGGAGAATTAAGTCGCTCAGGATGATTGTAAAATTTAAATGCATAACGACCTTTCAAGCACGTATGCCCTTGATTAACTTCTGCATCATACGGAGCTTGAATACTGAGGATTTCTCCATTGCTTGTGGAAACTTCGAGGTTACAACCCACGCCACAGTAGGTGCAAATGGTTCTTGTTGTATCCGTTGCTTTGATAGATTTAGATTGAAAAATGTCTGAAATTGCAGATGTTGGGCAGGCTTGGGAACAGGCACCACAACTTACGCAATCAGAATCCATGAATGATAAATCTCCACCCTTGATTATTTTAGAATCAAAACCACGACCTGACATGCTTAAAACAAGTGAACCTTGTACCTCATCACAAGCACGCACACAACGGTAACAGTTGATGCATTTGGATAAATCAGAAGTCATGTAAGGATGACTTAAATCTTTCGTTCTATCGAGGTGATTATCGCCTTCTGGGTAACGAACCTCTCTAATTCCAACTTGTGCAGCAACTGTTTGCAATTCGCAATTTCCATTGACTTCGCAGGTTAAGCAATCCAAAGGATGGTCCGTAAGAACAAGTTCAATAATATTTTTCCTCAGCTTCTTCACGGATGCAGAATCGGGATATATGTACTGACCTTCTGCAACGGGAGAATGACAAGATGCCATTGTTTTTGAATTCCCATTTTCTTCTAGAGCAACATCAACGCTACAAACTCTGCAAGATCCAAAAGGGTCAAGATTGGGAGCATCGCAAAGCGTTGGGACCAAATTTTCGTCTTTGTGCCTTTTGATAAACGCAAGCATTGTTTCACCTGCTTTTATTTCAAAAGGTTCGTTATTTATGTAGGCTATTTTACTCATAACACTATTTTTATGTATCAATATTTTTCAATGAAAAAGTGTATAATGTACCTTTATCATTGGATTCTCTTTTTACTTCTCCGTCCATTTGCTCGGCAAGAATTTGAATTAATTCTATCCCGAAAGTTGCTGTTTTCTTTGGTTGCGTTTCTTTCTTGAAGCTTTTTGTTTGCACTAATTAATTCACCATGAGATTTTGAATTAATTTGAACGAATTGATAAATAACATAAGTGGTCAAAGAAGTAACAATTGTCAATTCAATTGCCAATGATATTCTACCAAATAGATCTAAATTTGGAATACTGGAAATATTATAATTAACTGTGATTAGTGAATAGTAAACCAGTGCTAAGAGGTTGGCAAAAAGTACAACAACTCCCCATTTTTTACCCAAACCAAAAAATGTATATGTAATAATGAATACTTTCCAAATTATATTAGATACCTGATAAATATCATTAAGATATATGAGGTTATAGCTAACTATGACTGTACCAACAGTCGCCGCCATCAGGTAAACGCCTCTTGCACTTTTTGCATAATGAAGAAGAATTAAGCTCCCTATCGCTAGTCCTAAACATACTAGATAAGTAATAAAATGAAATAATGAATTACTAAAATTTATAGTCAATAAAACAAAAAGAACACTCGTTACTACAGCAAGCCTCCATGCAAGAATAAAGCGTCCTTTTTCAAGGTAATTATCAGTCGGTATTTCAGGCGTCCAAAAGCTCACTATGCGAAAAATGGGTTTAGTTCGTTTTCAAAATAGGTCAATGCATTTTTAACAGGTAGAGGAATTCCTCCACCATGTGCACACAATGAACCTTGTTCTAAGGTTGTCAGCAAATCGTAAAAAAGTTCTTTGTCAATTTTATAATCAGAATTCAACGCTTTGAACGCCAATTCGTGTCCTCTTTTGGTTCCTAGTCGGCAAGGAAAGCACTTTCCACAACTTTCGTAAGATGCAAAATCAAAAAGGTGCTCGATGAAGTTCATCATAGGAAAATCTTCTGGGATACAAATGATGGATGCGTGACCGAGTAAGAATCCGCCATTTGCGAAAGACTCAAAATCAATAGTTAAGCTGTCAATTTTGCTGAGAGGAACAACACCTCCTAAGGGTCCACCGATTTGCATTGCTTTTATGGGCAATTTAAAACCGCCGCCCAACTCATTGATAACCGTTGCCAAAGATGTTCCCATTTCTACTTCGTAGATTCCTGGATTTTTGAAAAAGCTGTCTAGGCAAACTAATTTTGTTCCTGAAGAACGTTCAGTTCCTAACTTTTTCCAAGCGTTGCCACCGTTCTCAATGATGTAATGCAAACCTGCTAATGTTTCCACATTGTTAACAACCGTTGGTTTGTTAAAAAGTCCCTGTTCTGCTGGATAAGGTGGTCTAATTCTCACTTCTGGTCGTTGACCTTCGATGGAGTTTATTAGTGCTGTTTCTTCTCCGCAGATGTAAGAACCTTGCGCTCGGATGATTTTAAAATTGAAATTGAATCCTGAATCATCGATGTTTTCTCCGATAAGTCCAACTGAATTTAGCTCATCAATTGCACTTTGAATGATGGTTGCCGCGTCCGGATATTCTGCACGTATATACAAAACACCGTAACTAGCTTTGGTTACATAACCCGCTATGAGCATTCCAAAAAGGACAGAGTGAGGTTGTTTTTCGAGCAAATATCTGTCAGAATAAGCCCCAGGATCACCTTCGTCAGCATTGCAAATAATGAATTTGGTTTCGTTTTCTACGTTTCTACAAAACTCTAGTTTCAATCCCATCGGGAAACCAGCTCCTCCTCGACCTCGAATGTTGGCCGTTTTTATTTCTTCGAGTACTTCTACTTGATCTTTTTTGAGTGCTTTTCTGAAAGGTTTATAGTATTCTTGCACCGACGAAAAAGGAGCTGTAAGAATTGCTTTACCATATGCTTTTACGGTATAATTATCCGAGACTGCTTTTTTGGTTTCAACGATATTTTTGAGGTCATCGATTGCATCTCCAGAATAATTTTCTCCTGCAATGTGAAAGGCATAATTTTCATGGCAACGCCCGAGACACGTCATGTGACCAATCTCATTATCAGCATATTGCGACTTCAGTTTTTCGAGAACCTTTTCTTGCGTTCCTGCACAAACACACGCTGTTCCGTTGCAAACGTAGGCTTTTTTCCCTTTATTTTCTGGCTTCAGAAAATCATAAAAAGTAGTTGTGCCGTAAGTGTTTGCTTTCCCGATTAAAAATTCTTCGGCGAGTTGGTCTAAATCTTCAATTGTTGGTGCGCCATCGTTTTGGGCAAGTTTCCCCATTCTGTCAAAAAGGTTGTCTTCCAATCCTTTTCTTCCTGATAATTCACTTAAATTCTTTGACATAATTTATTCTTTCTACGATATCTTTTCTTTGGACATCAATGGTGTAAATTTAACTCTTTGTGGGTTGGCATAGCAAGTTGCTCGTCCTTCTCGGCAGAAAGCAAAAAGCGTAATTCCTAATTCTTTGGCGTAATCAACGGACAATGAAGACGGTGCAGAAACGGCTGCTAAAACGGGGATTTTCGCCTTGAAACTTTTCACTATTATTTCATAGGAAATTCTCCCACTCACCGTCATGCAAGTTGCTTGGTTGAGTTTGTTCTCAATGATTAATTTCCCGATGACTTTGTCGACTGCATTGTGTCTTCCTATGTCTTCTAAGGAGCAAAGAATGTTACCTTTTTTGTCGAAAGCTGCTGCTGCGTGAGTTCCTCCTGATTGATGAAATGCTTTTTGGTACTCGTTCATTTTTGCAAATAAACCCTCAATTATTTTCGCGTTGATGGTACTATCAACCGAACTAATTTCACCGTTATTATGTATTTCTTCTAATTCTGTTCTCCCGCATATTCCGCAAGAAGAAACAGACAATAAACTTCTGCTGTTAGAATAACCTTCGCCCAATTCTTTTTCGGGGATAGTCAAATCTACGACCGTTACAATTCCTTTTTTGTTTTCTTTTTTGAGAATAATTTCAGGATGATAGGCAAGGTTTTTTAGAATTCCTTCTGTGTGCAAAAGTCCTCGAACAAGGTTGGCATCATCGCCGGGCGTTCTCATTGTTATGGTAAATGGTTTGCCGTTAATGTTGATTTGCAAGGCTTCTTCAATGGTTAGCGAATCAAGAGTTTGCTCCACCGAAGTAGAGGTAAACTTTTTACCTTGATAATTGCGCGTTGCCATAGAAGTGTTTTCTTAGGACAATATAGGGAAAAATGGAGATAGGAGGTGTTAGAATGGTGAATTATTGAGTTTGGAAGAGTTTTTTAACTTGCGGTTAATATGAGGAATGTATTAATTTTATTGCTTTTTATCTTCTTTTATTCGTGTACAGATGATAAAACGGAGATTTTTCTAATTTTCAATTCTGGAGAAGGATTAGAAATTGAAACGGAAGTTGTACTTAACAATCAGAAGGTTGGAGAAATAACAGAGTTAGATTTAACCTCTACTTTTGAAACAATTGCAACCATACACATTGATAAAAAACTTTCTTTATCTGAGGACAGCAAGTTTTTTTCACAGTCAGTTGATTTACTCACAGATGCTATTGTGATTTATCCAGGCGCCTCAAAAAGTCTACTTCAAAATGGAGACACAATCATTGGTCAAACAAGCAAACGAATAGATTTTGACACAGTGCTTACCATTATTAACAATGCAATTGAGAATTCTGCTCCGATGAAAAAGCAAGATTCTTTAATAATGGTTATTAAGGAGTTAACAGATGAAGTTGAGGGATTAAAGTAGAGCTTAATGAACGATCTTGTTAAAAATTAAACTTGCAAGTATTAAGCTGAACAGAAAAGAAGAAATCATGCTAACAATTAAATTTCCAAGTTGGTTTAAGTCGGGCATTAGAACAAACCTAAATGAGAATATGATGGTAGTCAACGCAATGAGTAGAACCCAAAAAGGCATTTTAATTTTTGTTTCATTGTTTGAACACATGGGTAAATGATGAAAGAATTTTGCAATTAATACTGCTCCAACTATAGAACTTGAATGCTGAAGAATCTTAAATATTGGAATTTTAAAACCCCAAAAACTTACTTTTTGAGACAAAAAAGCCGTTTTATGAACGAAAAAGCCATCAAAATGAGTAAAACTGTCCCAAAACAGGTGAGAATAAATCCCAATTAAAATGGAAATTATTATTTTTAACCAGTGTCTTTTGGCAAATTGATTCCAATCAAAATTTAAGTAAATTGTAAGTCGATTTCTAAAATAAATGGGTAAATTATTGATTAATTGATTTCTAACGGCAAGATGAAAAATGAACGTAAGTATTACTGCGAGGGGTAAATTGTACCAGAAGACACCTAGCAACGTATGGCTATGCACACTGCTAATTCTCATTTGAAGAAAGTATTCAAAGTCAGGAACGATGCTACCGATAATTAATCCTGTTAAAGAAAACCATTTTTTTGGCAACTTTTTTAACAAAAGAAATATCGCAGGATGAGAAAAAGTAAAAGGCATTAATTATTCTTTCCTGCCTAACGTAGTTTTACTTGTTATTGTTGTAAAACACCTCCAATTCTCCCAAATACTTTTCTTTCAAATCCTCATCTAACAATGAATACTGAAAAGAATTCTTAGCAAATTCATACAAATCAGCTTTTGTTAAGTCTAGTGCTTCTTGAATTTCAATGTAGTTCTGGTTGACTTGTCCACCGAAGTAGGCAGGGTCGTCAGAATTGACAGTCACCTTTAAACCTTTCGCCATCATTTTTTTGATAGGGTGGTTTTTTAAGTCATCCACCACTTGCAAAGCTGTATTTGATAAAGGGCAAACCGTTAGAGCGATGTCTCTTTTTACGATTTCATCGATGAGATCATCTTCGAAACAATTGTTTCCGTGGTCAATTCTTTTGATGTCTAAAAGGTTCAGTGCTTCCCAAATATATTCTGCCGGTCCTTCTTCTCCAGCATGCGCCACAGGAATGTATCCTTCTTTGACAGATGCAGCAAAAACTTTCTCAAATTTAGAGGGTGGATTTCCCATTTCTGAAGAATCTAAACCAACTGCTTTTATTAAGTGTTTGTAAGGGAGAGATTGTTCGAGTGTTTTGAATGCATCCTCTTCTGAAAGGTGGCGCAAATAGCTCATTATCAACAAAGAAGTAACGCCTAAGTTTTTCTCTGCATCTTGACATGCCTTAGAAATTCCTGTGATAACTGTTTCAAAATTGATACCTCTGTCTGTGTGTGTTTGAGGATCGAACATGATCTCTGTATGACGTACATTTTGCTCGGCACATTTCTCCAAATAGCTATAAGTTAAATCGTAGAAATCTTTCTCGTGAGTTAGTACTCCTGCCCCTGCATAA
>DQTF01000209.1 GCA_015662935.1 Crocinitomicaceae bacterium
AACAGATGAGATTAGTAAACTCATTAGAGTAATCGTTTTTTTCATAGTAATAGTTTTTATTTATCGTTTAAAGGTACATAAAGTGGACATCAAATAAAAGTTAACCTCAAAAGAATGTATAATTGACATTAATTAATATTACTAACTTTAACAAAATTGAATGAACTAAATTATTTCTAATGAAAAACGAACTTCTAATTGCTATTTCAATCTTATTCTTTAACTAACTGCACAACTAAACAAAAAGAAATGATAGATTTTCCTATTGCTAAAAAAACCGAAAAGAAAATCACAACACATGGTGACACACGAGTTGACAACTACTTTTGGATGCGTCTTTCTGATGAGCAAAAGAATGCAGAAACACCCGATGCACAAACACAAGATGTTTTAAACTATTTAAACGCTGAGAATGACTACCTCGAAGCAAAGATGAAGCACACTGAAGATTTTCAGAAAGAATTATTTGAAGAAATCACTGCAAGAATTAAGCAGGACGATGAATCTGTGCCTGTTTTTAAGAATGGATACCTTTATTATTCTCGTTTTGAGAAAGGAGAAGATTATGGACTAAGCTGCCGAAAGAAAGGTGATGAGAATGGTGAAGAAGAAATCATTTTGAATCAACCTGAATTAGCCAAAGACCAATCTTACTTTGCAGTTGGAGGTTCAAGTGTGAGTCCAGACAACAAATTATTAGCTTACTCTACCGATTTAGTTTCGAGAAGAGAATATATCATTTCTATTAAGAATATTGAAACTGGAGAAGTTTTTAACGACAAAATAGAACAAACTACAGGTGGAATTACTTGGGCAAACGATAATAAAACGATTTTCTACACAAAAAAAGACCCCGTTACGTTAAGATCCAATAAAATATTTAGACATACACTGGGAACGGATCAATCGAAAGATGTATTGGTTTACGAAGAGAAAGACGAGACTTTTGGTTGCAGTGTTTATAAAACAAAATCCAATCAATTTTTAATGATTCAGTCTTGGCAAACGCTTTCTTCCGAGGTTCAGTTTTTAGATGCGGACAATCCAACTGGAGAATGGAAAGTTATTTTACCAAGAGAAGAAAACCATGAATATTCAGCCAATCATTTTGGCGATGATTTCTACATTACAACTAATGATAACGCAAAGAATTTTAAGTTAGTAAAAACACCAATTAACAATACTAGCAAAGATAATTGGGAAGAAGTAATCACTCATCGTGATGATGTTTTACTGGAAGGAATTGACATCTTCAAGAAACATTTGGTTGTCAGTGAACGAAAGAATGGATTGACTGGAATTAGAATCATTCAATGGGGTGACAATTCAGAGCATTACATCGAGTTTAATGATCCAGCTTACATGGCTTATACCAATTCAAACCCTGAATTTGACACTGAAACACTTCGCTATGGATATACTTCATTAACGACTCCAAACAGTATTTTCGATTACAATATGGACACGAAGGAGCAAGAATTAATGAAACAAAGCGAAGTCATTGATGATACATTTAAGTCGGAGAATTATTCTTCAGAGAGAATTTATGTGACTGCTAGAGACGGAGCAAAAGTTCCCGTTTCTATTGTTTATCATAAGAATACTAAACTAGACGGTTCTGCTCCTCTCCTACTTTATGGTTACGGTTCTTATGGAGCAAGTATGGATCCGTATTTTAGTTCTGTTCGATTGAGTTTACTTAATAGAGGTTTTGTTTATGCGATTGCTCACATTCGTGGAGGACAAGAAATGGGTCGTCAATGGTACGAAGATGGAAAACTACTAAAGAAGATGAACACGTTCAATGACTTCATTGATTGTGGTAAAGCAATGATAGACCAAAACTACACTTCACAAGGTCATTTGTATGCACAAGGAGGTTCTGCTGGTGGGTTATTAATGGGAGCAATCATCAACATGGAGCCAAATCTTTGGAATGGTGTGATTGCAGGAGTTCCTTTTGTAGATGTTGTTTCAACAATGCTAGACGAAACCATTCCGTTGACAACCGGAGAATTTGATGAATGGGGAAATCCAAAAGAGGAAGAATACTACCATTATATCAAATCTTATTCTCCGTATGATAACATTGAAAAGAAAGATTACCCCAATTTATTAATCACAACAGGTTATTGGGATAGTCAAGTGCAATATTGGGAACCTGCAAAGTGGATTGCCAAATTGAGAGAATACAAAACGGATGATAATTTATTGATGATGTCTTGCAACATGGAAGTTGGACATGGTGGAGCATCTGGTCGTTTTGCTAGATACAAGGAAGTTGCGTTGGAGTATGCTTTCTTATTTGATTTAGAAAAAATAAAAAAATAAAAAAAGTCCTCATTAATTGAGGACTTTCTATTTTTTTTCAAAAACTTAAAGTATTAATCTTTCTTTTTAGGAGCTACCTTTATTTTCCCTGGTCTTTTTCTAATTGTTGCTGATTTTGGTTTTGCAGAATTAATTGGTTTTGTTGCAGGTTTCTTTTTTGCTTTTCTTGAAGATTCATTTGAATCCGACGCTGTGACTCGTTGCGTTTTCTTCGCTGCTGGTTTTGCTTTTGTTTGCGCGGAAGAAGTAAATGTAAATCCTCCTATGACAAGAATAAATAGTAAATATTTCATGATGGTCTTTTTTAAGTGTGATTAAAAGTTAGTGTAAATATATAACATAAATGCTTCTCACAAACTTCTTTATTCTCAAAACTTCCCATTAAAATACATTCTCCTAATCAAACCATCAGACAAACCAACCTTAGGCACTATCATTTTCTCGAGCTTTGCTGCTTTCATTGCTCTATAATAAATCTCGCCACCACCAACTATCACATCTGCCCGATCGGGTTTTAAATCAAACTGATTGATTAACTCGTCTTGCGAAAATTGAGAAAGAAATTGCATCTTCTCTTTTAAAGTTACTCTATCTAACGTTTCCCAATCAGAAAGTCCGCACATTTTGTATATTTTATTAATATTACCTCCTGTTCCAACGGCAAAATCGGGTTTTTCAGACTTGATGTTCTTCTTAATCCACCTCTCCATTCGTTCCCATTCCTTTTCATCTTGAATCCCTTCTTTTAGCCTCACAGTTCCCAAATTGAAAGACTTCCATTTCTCACGTATGCCATTTTCAAACAAGTTGATTTCGGTACTACCACCACCCACATCAATAAAAACATAGGATTTATCATTCTCTATTTTACCTGTATTAAAAATACTTTCGTAAAGAATATCTGCTTCTTCTTCTCCTGGAATGATCCGTACTTTGATTCCTGTTTCATCCTTAATTTGACGAATAATTTCCTCTCCGTTTTTTGCATCACGCATTGCTGAAGTTGCCGTTGCTAAATAATCTTCCACCTCAAAAACATGGCATAAATGATTGAACGAATGAGCAATGTGCAACACTTTTTTTGCTTTTTTATTAGAAATTTTTCCTTTTACAAAAGCATCTTCTCCTAAACGAACAGGCAAACGAACCAATGACAACTTCTTAAACACAGGACCACTCTTCGTCTCATTGACTTGCTCAAACAACATTCGAATTGCATTCGAACCAATATCTATGGAAGCGAAAATTTTCATGATTCGTCCATTTTCTTGTAATAATCGTAAATCTCAATTTGAGAATTCAATTCTTTCGCTTTATTTCGTTTGTATTTATTCTCCAAGTGCTCATCCAAAATTCTTGATTTAACATTGTCCTTTAACTGATAATTCAAAACAGATTTTATCGTTTGAATTATCGTTGGGTCATAAATTGGGGCAATTACTTCAATTCGTTTATCCATGTTTCTCACCATCCAATCAGCAGAACCGATAAAACACTTTTCCTCTCCTCCATTTGCGAAAATCATGATACGAGAATGATCCAAGTACCGTCCCAGTACACTGATTACTTCAATGTTCTCACTCATTCCCTTTACTCCAGCCTTAAGAGAACAGATTCCACGAATAATCAATTTTATTTTTACACCCGCATTACTAGCAGCATAGAGTTTTTTAATCAATTCTTCATCGACTAAATTATTCAGCTTAATTAATATGGATGCTTCCTTTTTTGCTCGATGATTAGCAATTTCAACATCTATCAACCGGTGAATATTTTGTCGAGCATTGAACGGAGAGACCAATAATTCTTTAAAAACGTAATTTTTGTAATTCTTCTCAAAAAAATCAAATAGTTTACTTAAATCCTTTGTTATTCTTTCATCTGCAGTCCATAAAGATAAGTCTGAAAAAACAGTTGCTGTATTCTCATTGAAATTACCTGTTCCGACATGTCCAATGTATTGAAATTCCTTCTTCTTTTTCCGTTCTATTAATATGACTTTAGAATGCACTTTCAATCCTTGAACTCCAAAAATCACATTCACTCCATTGTCTTGCAATTCCTTTGCCCAGTGAATGTTGTGACTCTCGTCAAAGCGAGCACGAAGTTCAATAACAACGGTTACTTTCTTATCATTCTTCGAGGCATTAATCAATGTGTTCAGAATTTTCGAATCCTTTGCAACTCGATAAAGAGTAATCTTAATCGAGGTTACAGAAGGGTCAATTGCTGCCTCTCGAAGAATATCAATTGTATGTGTAAAATCCTGAAATGGATAGTTCAATAGAATATCTTTCTTGCGAATAACATTTAATAAACTTCTAACATCATTTAATTCCGGATGCTTATTCGCCGGACGTTTAGGATAAATCAACTTTTCTTTCCCCAAATTAGGGAAGCTAATTAAATCTTTGAAATTATGATACCGACGTTGTGAAAGAATGTTTTCTTCTCCCGACAAATCTAATTTAGTATTGAGAATTTGCAATAAATCTTCCGGCATGTGTTCATCATAAATAAACCGAACAGGTTCAGCTTTCTTTCTTTTGTGAACACTTTTTGCTAATTTCTCAATCAACGACTCATCTAATTCTTCTTCGATATCCAATTCTGCGTCTCTGGTTAATTTGACTGCAAAGCTTTCAATTCTTTCAAAATCAAAAATTCGGAAAACTTCCTTTAAACCAAGACGTATAACATCATCTAAAAACATGACTGTTGTAGATTCTCCAGGAATCACCAAAAATCGAGGAATGATCTCAGAAGGGATTTCAATCAACGCATATTTGGTTTTCTTTTCTACTCCTTCGTTATATAATTTGATAGCCAAGAAAGAGGCATTGTCCGTCACTTCTAATTTAGAATTACTGGTTAACATAAGAGGTACTAAATCAGGGCGAACCGTCTCTTTAAAATAACTGATGACAAAATTCTCTTGTGCAGAGGTCAATTCTTTTTCGTTCACAAATTGAATTCCATTCTTTTCCAAACCTTTTAGAATGTCTTTGAAAGTCAACTCAAAAGCCACTTCTTGATGAGCAAGTATTCTTTCAATCTCTTTAAGTAAAAGCTTGGGGTTGGTATATAATTTCTCTCGTGTCTTCTTGCCAAGCATCAACATTCTTTTGATGGATGCAATTCTCACTCTAAAAAACTCATCTCTATTGTTCGAAAAAATCCCTAAGAATCGTAAACGCTCAATTAATGGATTAGATTCATCTTGCGCTTCCTGCAACACACGTTCATTAAACGAAAGCCAACTAATTTCTCTATTTATGTATTCTGCCAATTTCTATCAATTAAATTCTAATTAAAGTAAGTCATTTTTCCAATAAAAACCTAGTTCTTAATTATAATTAAACTATTCGCAGCACACATTATTTTACACATACTTTGATTAAAACCAACTAAACGACACTGTTTATATTAAAATTTATTACCTTTGCGCTCCTGTTTATAAGAAACAGGAATAATTTATTATTAATAAACAAAATTCAATTTTATGAATTCTTATGAAACTGTTTTCATTTTAACTCCCGTTTTGTCTGAAGAACAGGCAAAGGAAGCAGTGCAGAAATTCGAGAGCCAAGTTGGTTCATTGGGTGGAAAAGTTAAGCACTCCGAGAGTTGGGGACTACGTAAATTAGCGTACCCTATCCAAAAAAAATCTACAGGATTTTATTTTTTAACAGAATTTGAAGCGCCAGGTGAAGCAATTGCTGAGCTAGAAGTAGCATTCAAAAGAGATGAGCGTGTTATGCGATTCTTAACTGTGAGAATGGATGCTGATCATTTAGCGTATGCTGAATCGAGAAGAAAAAGATTAGGAGCAAAGAAATCAGCACCAGCTGAAGCTTAATTATTAAACTTAAAAAAGAGAAAAAATGGCTCAAAATGATATTCGTTATTTGACTCCGATTAACATCGAAATCAAAAAAGATAAGTACTGTCGTTTCAAGAAAAGTAAAATCAAATTCATCGATCATAAAGATGGAGATTTCTTATTGAAACTGATTAACGAACAAGGAAAAATATTACCAAGACGTTTAACTGGGACTTCAGCGAAGTACCAGAGAAGAGTGAACAAAGCAATCAAACGTGCACGTCACATTGCTGTTCTTCCATACGTTGCGGATATGTTGAAATAACTGATTATAAACAGGAAAAATAATTTCAAAATGGAAGTAATTTTAAAGAAGAACGTAGACAACTTAGGATACGCGAACGAAATGGTTACAGTAAAACCTGGTTATGGTCGTAACTTTTTAATCCCTCAGGGGTATGCAATTTTAGCAACTGCATCTGCAAAGAAAGCACACGCTGAAATCATGAAACAAAAATCTCACAAAGATTCTAAAATCTTAGCTGAAGCGCAAGAATTAGGAACTAAACTAGAAGCAACATCTGTTAAGATTGTTACTAAAGTTGGTGAAAAAGGAAAGATTTTTGGTTCTGTAAACACAATTCAATTATCTGATGCTCTTAAAGCTGAAGGAATTGAAATTGACAGAAAATCATTAAAAATCAAAAACGAGCCAATCCGTGAAATCGGAACTTACGAAGCGTCTGCTAATCTTCATAAAGAAGTTCAAGCAACATTTAGCTTTGAAGTTGTTGGTGAGTAATCATTGATTAATATATTAAAGACCTGATTG
>DQTF01000198.1 GCA_015662935.1 Crocinitomicaceae bacterium
AACTGCGAATTACTTATCACCTCCTCCCCTTTTGTAAGGTCTACATCTGCATACGCAGCATATTGATTAAAAGGAGCACTACCAATTCTCCGAGAATAAAAAATGCCGCCAATATTGAATAGTTCAGTTCCTTCTAAAAAGAAGGAACGATATTCATTAAATTTCACTTCAAAAGGCCCCAAATTTAGCACTTGATTATCTGATCGAGTTTGTCCAAAATCAGGAATAACGGTCATGTCTAATGTGAAAGCATCATTCAATCCATACTTTAAATCCAGTCCACCCGTCAACCTATTTTTCCATGTTTGCTTTTTTAATTTGGTGTCGTAAGAATTCTCTATATACCCAGTGAGATATGGAGAAAATGAAAGCCGAACAGGTGATTTAATTCCTTTTACTCCAACCAGTTTTCCAGCTTGAGGCAAGGCTCCAAATACATTTGGATTTACAGGATTCCAATGTGAAACCTCTCTAGTTCTTCGCACCCTTCTCGCAAAATTAATATTCCAATTTTGAACATCCGTATTCGGAAATCGTAAGGCAGAAAATGGGATTTTCATTTCAAAAGACCACCCGAAATCTCTTTTGGTAGCAACGCTTTTCCAAACTGCATTCCATGAACCATCAAGCCCTTCAACAAATAACAAAGCATCTAATTCAACTCCTGCCGAGGTAACAGCAAAACCAAAACCTCCGACATTATTACCATAAGGATCAATCGAAACATCAAACCAGTCAGCATTACCTGGATCATCGCGTTCAGAAAGAGAAAAACTTACAGAATCTGGAGAAGGATCATACAACTCTGCACCGATGTAAATTGCATTATCATCGTAATACATTTTAACATTAGATTTGAATCTTGATGTTTCTCCAAAAACTGGAGATTTAGTAATAAATTCATCTGCAATTTCAGCCTTCTTCCATTGTGGTTCAGTTAAAAAACCATCGAGCTTAAGAGGTGAATTACTCTTTTTAATGTTGTAGGATTTTTGTGTCACTCCAACAAAAGAGAAGGAAATAACGAATCCTAAAAGCAACATTTTTTTCATTCACAAAATAACTGACTACAAAATTACAGAATTGTTTCCGACAAAGTGCAACTATATTGTTATTTGGTGCTATTCATTGATGAGTGTGATTTAGTCACTAAAAATTGATTGGTACTTCTCTTTGAATCCATAAAGTAAGAAAAGGTTCATTATTAATGCAGCAGCAGCACCACCAATTCCCGCAGGATCCATAAAAAGATGCGCTAAGAATGCATTCAATAAGACTGGAACTAAGATAACAGCTCCGAAAGCAGCTAGTTTGTTCGTTAAAAATAATATCCCTGCAACTATTTCAACCACAGCAACTAATGCCATCAAATAACCTGTTGAAACAAGTGACTGCATAAAATTTTCCATTGCTGGTTGCATCTCAGGCATTGGCATAAAGTGAATGAACTTGTTCAAGCCAAATACGACCATCATCAGCCCTAAAATAATACGAATAATTAGTAGTCCTTTTTTCATAGTTTCTTTTTTGCTTAGACGGTTGAAAAATAGTTAACTTACTTTTTACTTATGTTAAACCCAAATAAGCAGACATCATCAATTTGATCATTACCATTTTTCCAAGAATTAAACTTAGTAAGAAGAACATCTTTTTGCTTTTTAAAAGGCATTGAATTAATTTCAAGTAGTAATTCTTTCATCCTTTTAGTGGTGAATTTCTTATCTCTTTCTCCACCAAATTGATCTGCAAAACCATCTGAGAATATATAAATCGAATCATTTGGATGAAGGCGAACACTTTTCTGCTGAAAATCTGTAGCAAAATCGAAATTTCCTATTGGTTGTTTATTCCCTTTTAATTCATACAATGTCAATTCTTCGTTTGAAAGTAAAAACTCTGTTTCAATCTTCTCTTCAAGCTGATTTCTGATTATCCACAGCGGATTATTTGCACCCGAAAAACTTAACTCATTTTTTTCAACATCAATCATGCAAAGAGCGATGTCCATTCCATCTTCGACTTCTCCTTCTCCTTCAGCGCTTTGAAAAGTCTCAATGACCAATTCTCTTGTTTTATTTAAAACATCCGAAGGATTACTTAACCCGAACTCTTTCACTGATCTGTTCAGCGCATTACTACAAACAACACTGACCATTGCTCCCGGCACTCCATGTCCTGTGCAATCAGCCACGGCAATCATTAATAAATTATTCTTCTTTTCAAACCAATAAAAATCGCCACTGATAATATCTTTCGGTAAATTAATTAAAAAACTATTGGGTAAAGAAGATTCTATAGACTCTAAGGACGGAAGAATGGCAGCCTGTAATCTTTGCGCATAATTAATAGAATCCGATATGGACTTATTCTTTTCCTCAACAATCATTTTCTGATGCACAATTAATTCATTCTTTTCAGAAAGAATTGTATTCAATTTTTTCCTCCTTTTATTTGTTTGAATAATGAAAAACAAAGACGCAAACAGTACAATAAAACCAATTATACTTAAGTAAATAATGTTTTGTTTTTTTGACAATTCTTTTTGGTGAGATAATCGCTCAACAGCAAACTCACTCTGTACTTTAAGACTATCGTTGTAATTTTTTGTTTCAAATGTTTTTCGAATCTCTTTGGTTGCTAGGTCTTGTTGTTTTTTCTTATTGTTCGTTTTTTCTTCATAATCAATTGACTTTTTA
>DQTF01000040.1 GCA_015662935.1 Crocinitomicaceae bacterium
ATGTTTGCCCCACGAATGTTGCAGCAGATGACCCTCGTTCTTATTACTCTGTATCTAAAAGGTTGGCAGATGAAACACCTAATTCTTGGTACGTAAATCAATATGACAATCCATCAAACGCAAAAGCACATTATTTAAGCACTGGTCCAGAGATTTGGGAACAAACAGAAGGGAAAATCACTCACTTTGTTGTTGGTGTTGGAACTGGAGGAACAATTTCTGGAGTTGGTAAATATTTAAAAGAAAAGAATCCTAATATTAAAATGTGGGGAATTGACACTTATGGTTCTGTATTTAAAAAATACCATGAAACAGGAATCTTTGATGAGAACGAGATTTACCCATATATCACAGAAGGTATAGGAGAAGATATTCTTCCTAAGAATGTTGACTTTTCAGTAATTGATAAATTTGAGAAAGTAACAGACAAAGATGCTGCTGTTTATCAAAGGATGCTAGCAAAAGAAGAGGGAATATTTGTTGGTAATTCAGCAGGTTCTGCAATCAAAGGTTTATTGCAAATGGGGGGAGAATTAACAAAAGACGATGTCGTTGTTGTTTTGTTCCATGATCACGGTTCTCGCTATGTTGGAAAGATGTTCAACGATGATTGGATGCGTGAAAGAGGTTTCCTAGATGAAGATATCTTAACAGCTGGTGACTTAGTAGGAAAACATGGAGATTCTCCATTAGTAACTGTTTTTTCTGAAGAATTAGTTTCTCATGCAATTGATAGAATGCGAAAATTCTCTATCTCGCAAATTCCAGTGATGAAAGATGGAAAATTTGTAGGTTCGTTGGATGATCATAAAGTTTATCAATCATTAATAGATGATCCTGAGTTAAAGGACAAGCCAGTTGCTAATATTATGTCCGCTTCTTTTCCGATGGTAAAAGAAGATGCTTCGATTGAAGATGTTTCTAAATTAGTCAATAAAGATACGTGTGCTGTATTAGTTGAATTGAAAAATGGCAATCATCATATTATTACACCACATGATTTAATCTCTGCTATTTCGTAAGAAACTGCAATGAAAGAATTTATAGATCAAATGAATCAAATAATCCGACTGGAATCAATACCACGTCGGATTGTCTCGTTAGTGCCTTCTCAAACAGAATTATTATATGATTTAGGTTTAGAGAATGAGGTTGTTGGTATTACAAAATTTTGCATTCATCCAGAAAGTTGGTTCCGAATAAAAAGTCGGGTAGGAGGGACTAAGTCTGTTGATATTAAGAAGGTTCGTGACTTGAATCCTGATTTAATTATTGGTAATAAAGAAGAGAACAATCAAGAGGATATTGGAGAATTGAAGAAAATTGCTCCTGTTTGGATGAGTGATATTTTTAATTTGGAGGATGCAATTGAAATGATTGAGAAAATAGGAGAGATGACTGATACAACTGATCTGTCTTCTTCTTTGGTTAAGGATATCGACAATGAGTTTCAGCAATTAAAAAGTAAGATTGACTCATCCTCTGTGAAATCTGTTCTGTATTTCATTTGGAATGAACCTCGTTTAGTTGCAGGGAAAAATACTTTTATCGATGATATGTTGTTAAAATGTGGGTTGAATAATCTAACACAGAATGAACGCTATCCTGAAGTTGAAAAGGAGCAAAATCCGGATCTTGTTTTTTTGAGCTCAGAGCCTTATCCTTTTAAAAAGAAACATATAGAAGAGTTCAGTAATATTTACCCAAATGCTAAAATAGAAATCGTTGATGGGGAAATGTTCTCATGGTATGGCAGTCGATTGAAATTTTCTGCACATTATTTATCACAACTTCTTGTCAAGAAAAAATGAATTAGTTAACTTTAGTTATGTTCAAAATAAAAGCAATTATTTTTGTGTTATTTTTGTGTTCATTAAATGTAAATGCACAGAATAATCTTCCTTACCCAATCATTTTTGTTCACGGATTAGCAGGGAGTGACGTTACCTTTGGGACGACAATGGAATATTTGAGCCTGCATGATTCTCTGGGTGATATTAACGTCTACGATGTCATTTTAAATGCCGACCATGACAATACGAGTTCTCTTTTTTTAGACGATGTTAAGTCTAATGATTTTATATTTAATGGAACTTTTATTAACGTCGGCAGAAGAAATTTTTCACCATCAGTAAGTACTTTTGTCGACGGATGGACGGGTAGTAATATCTTTGCTATTAATTTTCAAGAAGAAAGAATTAGAGGTGCTTCAGGTAGTGTCAATGATTATTTTGATCAAAGCAACGAGTCCGGAATTTTTAAACAAGGATACGCTTTGGAATTGATGATTCAAGAAGTGTTAACCTATACAAATGCTGAAAAAGTGATACTTGTTGGTCATTCAATGGGGGGATTAGCAATTAGAGAATATTTACAGCGTTATGACTTTGTGACTAGTATCCATACGAATTGGGTAGATCCTTTTTCAGCAGAGGGACATAAAGTGGCAAGAGTGGCAACTTATGGGACACCTCATTTAGGTTCAAATGCATCTCCTGACCCAACAAAAGCTTCTGTTATTCCAAATGCGTTGGGTGACACTGAGGCAAATAGAGATCTGTTGTGGGAGTATAATTCTTATACGAATTGTACAGGATTGGCAAAAGGAATATACATGTTTGGAGGGAATGAATTGTGCATTCAATCCATTACTGGGAATGCTACTTTCCCTAACGTCGATATCAATTGCAACGGTGTTGAGGGAGATGATATCGTTGGAATTAATGAGAATTATTACAGTTATGATTACAATCCAATTATGCCCTTACCCTTAAACATTGATTACACATATATGTGCTCTATATGGTCAAGTTGGGGAAGTAGTTTAACAGGTGATGGTGCTGTTTCTATTCATCGTCAATGGCTGCATCAACTAGATATTCCTTCTCCAATAGGTTTGGCAGATACAACAATGAATACGATTGATCATTTGAGTGAGGGAAGTGATTTTAAAACAATAATTCGTGGGATTGATGAACCAGAAGTAAATGAACGTGCTTTTGGTGTTGCATTAAACCACAAAGTGATTGCATACGTTACCTTTCAATCGAATATGTTGCCAGAAGACAGAGATGTGTTTGTTGTTAACTGTGCCGGTATCGATTCTTTGGATATATCATTAACATCTTTTTCTTCAGGAGTGAACATGATTGAGGTATATGACGCTACAAACACATTAATTTCATTTTTTAATGTAACGTCTCCTTCTCAATTGTACTCCACTGTTTGCCCAACTGATTCAATGTATTTTCATTTTATTGGAACGGCAACGAATACTACTTGGGAGAACCCGTATAAAATCGAGTTTATGCCAAAAACATTTGTTGGAGTAGAGGATATTGTGATAGATTATTCTGTATTGTTGTTTCCAAATCCAGCCAGTAATGTTTTAAACATTCAAAACGATGCTGTAAAATTTGAAGTAATAATTTACTCACTTGAAGGAAGATTTATTGAAAGAAATGTCAACCAAAATAAAATAGATATCAGTGATTATTCAAAAGGTGTTTATTTATTGCAAATTAAAACAGGAAAAGAAACAATTACAAAACGATTTATAAAAAATGATTAATCTACTGTTGAGAAATTAAAATAAACTTTAGCAACTCATTGATTGCGTATTTTTCATCATCGAATGTTATCACACCTTTAATTTTGGCTTTATCATTATTGACAATATTAACTTCAATGTCAACATTATTAATTGAATGACTCAATTTATCGCTAGCCTTGAATAAAGGAATGATTCCGATAAGTTTACGCGTAAATCCTTCTCCTTTTAATTCTGTTATTGATGATGGATCTCCAACTATTTTTAAATACCTAGATTCTGTTAGAACCTTCGTTGTATCGAATTTATCTCGACCAATATACAAAGTGTTTTCATTGATAGAATGAACTTGGTAACCAAGGTCAATTAGTTGAGTAAACTTTTTTGAGAATGCGCTATCTATTGATTGATCTACGTATAAAGATTCTGAGAATGTGAAAATTCCATTCATATTTAAGTCTATTGTCATTTTAGGTTCTGTAATTAATTCTGCACCGAAATAGTTGATGGAAGCGGAAGCTATTTGAGGTAACTCTAACTCTAAAGAATGAAGAATTGAATCACTAACTAGCTTCGTTACATTGACTAAATCAACATGAAATCCATCTTTTTTAATACGGGTGTATTTTTTTGGAGAAATAGAGTCAAAGGAATCCATTTCTCCACTAATCAAGATTTTATTTTTGGCAAATTGAACATTGATTGTTCCGTCAGTAAAGTTTTCTAGTAAATTATTATCTGGATGAAGCTGAAGGCTTAAATCAAATTGACTTTTTGCTTGGTCTAAATGCGGTTGATTGATAATTTCTTTAGCTCTAGTAAGTAATTTTTCTGCATCAATTGTATTTTTTGTAGAATAAAGAATGATTCCCACATTATTCTCCCCATAACACGCAAAATTGCTCGGTAATTCTTCAGATAAATTAGTATTAAATTTTTCTGTATCATTCAAATTAATAGATGCTCCAATAATTGAACTGTTCTCCAAAGCAAAAATAAGGAGAGATGAATTAATCTGAATCCCATAGTCCATAAAGTTTTGAAAGCGACCATCTTGATTGGTCGCTAAGTCTTGAATCAATTCCTTGACTTCAGCATCTTCTTCCTCAAAAAGAATAGTTGAAATCCCTTTATCCATTAGTGTATGAAGATCTATTTGAACAGACCAACCTGCATATTCTGGTAAGAAGTCAAGATTAGAGTATTCAGGCTTTTGTAAAACAGTACGGCTGATAAAAAACACCCCCCATATAAGTCCTAGAATAAGAATAATTGGAATTAGCTTTCTAAGAATGGGTCTATTTTGCATGAATCAAAAATAACTTAAATTACTATAAGTTTAACTAACTTTGTGGTATGAAAAAAATCAACAGAGGAATTTTAAAATTATTCGGGTGGAAAATTGATGAAACATATCCAGAAGGTGTTGAAAAAGCGGTAGTGATAATGGGACCTCATACTTCCAATTGGGATTTTATCATTGGTAGAATGTCTTTTACAGCAATGGGAATTAAAGGAAAGTATTTGATAAAAAAGGAGTTGTTTTTTTTTCCTTTGGGTCTTTTTCTAAGAGCAATTGGTGGAATTTCTGTTGATCGTTCAGGGAGAAATAATGTAACAACCTCTGCTGTTAAGCATTTTAATGATAGTGATAGAATGTATATGGTCTTTACTCCTGAAGGAACTAGAAGTTATAATCCTAAATGGAAGAAAGGCTTTTATTACATTGCAAAAAAGGCGAACGTACCTATCGCTATTGGATATATTGATTACGAAAAAAAAATAGGTGGCTTTCATAGTGTGTATAATCCAACTGACGACGTTGAGAAAGATGTGCAACACATTAAGGATATCTTAAAAAATTACAAAGGTAGATTTCCTGAAAAAGGAATTGATGGTAAGTAGTTATTTCAATGA
>DQTF01000236.1 GCA_015662935.1 Crocinitomicaceae bacterium
ATTCTCGACAAGAAACTCGGCAGGGCAGAAGGGGAGAATGAAAAACTCATTACTTATGTGCAAGACAGAGCAGGACATGATATGAGGTACGCAATAGATGCAAGCAAACTTGAGAAAGAATTGAATTGGCATCCTTCGTTAAAATTTGAGGAAGGATTAGACATCACCGTTGATTGGTATTTGAACAATGCTGATTGGATCAACGATGTAACTTCTGGTTCTTACCAAGAATATTACGAGAACATGTACCAAGACCGCTAAATGGGACTTTTTGACATTTTCAAGAAAAAGGAAATTCTTCCGCCGATAGATTTATCTGTCTTTAAAGTGGATATGCACAGTCATTTGATTCCAGGGATTGATGACGGTTCAAAATCGATGGACGAAACAATCGCCATGCTTGCGAAGTTCGAAAGTTTAGGTTATAAAAAAGTCATCACCACTCCGCACATCATGAGTGATTTTTACAAAAACACACCAGAGATTATTTTGGGAGGTTTGGAGAGAGTCAGATCAACAGCAAAAGAATTAAATCTCAAAATTGAGATTGGAGCAGCAGCAGAATATTATTTCGATGAGACCTTGTTGGAGAAGTTGGAGAAAAAAGAAAAGTTGCTCACCTTTGGAGATAACTATGTGCTATTTGAGTTTTCTTTTCATGTAGAACCTCCTCAAATTGAGAAATTATTCTTCGAATTGTTATCCCAAGGTTACAAACCAGTACTTGCTCATTTTGAACGTTATATGTTTTTGTTAAATTCTCCGGAGAAAGCAACTGAATGGAGAAAGCAAGGCATCAATATCCAAATGAATTTTAATTCTCTTGGAGGACATTACGGCCCTGAAGTTCAAAAGCAAGCCGAATGGTTGGTCGATAATCAGCAAATAGATTTCGTTGCAACAGATTGCCACAGAATGGACCATCTAATGATTTTGGAAAACAATTTAACGAGGACCTATTTTCATAAGTTGTTGGAATTAGATTTGAAGAATGGGGAGTTAGGTTAGTTGTGAGAATTGATATATCTTATAGCAAATCTAAAGTGAGAAATTAAATACAATACCAATAATGGACACAGAAAACAATCACAAGAACAAGCCTACTGACAAGCCGAATATTAAGGATGGTCAAGAAGAGAAAGTGTCTCCTAAAAAAATTAAGAGACAAGCTACTCAAGAGCAACTCGATCATCCTTTACATGGGGTGAAACTAGCGGGAATATTAGAAAGTCTAGTAGAACATTATGGTTGGAAATACCTGGCAGATGAAGTTAATATCCTTTGTTTCAAGATTAATCCTACAATGAAAGTAAGTCTAAAATTTTTAAGAAAATTTAAGTGGGCTAGAGAGCATGTGGAGGATATCTATATGGACATGTTGGAAGACGGAGTAGTTCCAAAGAGAAAAGATTAAAACTGATGATTCTCAAGGTTAAAATAAATGACCGTCAAATCTTTATTTGGCTAAGATCTAAGCCGAATAGTAAGCGTATTTTAACTTTTCTTATACTAACTGTTCTCAAATCTTTCGCGGACGTATTTAAAACTAAACCATGCCTTACGACCAATATCTCGCAGAAAGAATTGAAAATGCATTGCATTCCATGCAGCTCAATTTTTCAACTAAAAAAATGATGGGAGGTTTACTTTTTATGGTCAATGATAAAATGTTCTGTGGCATCTATTATACTTACCCCATCCACTTTACCCAATCAACAAATTACAACCTCTTACATCACTATTGTCAAATCTTCCAAGAATCTCAAAGCCACCAGTTACTCTTTTTCCAAGATCTTGCGTCGCAATAAATGAGCAACTGTAAATGTTTGCTAAATCAATCACGTTAATTCCACCTGTTTTGCCATTCAAGCAATAAGAAAATGGATCATTTGTTTCTCTAATAAGTACTTTTAAAATTGATGAATCTTTAAATAAGCCGTTCTCCTTGCTATATGCTTGAGAAAGTAATTCTGTCATTCCGTATTCAGAAGAAATGTTTGGGCAATTTAACCCTGCCTTTAAGACAGCGTGCATTTCGTTTTTAGTCATCTCCTTTCTACGTCCTTTCATGCCTCCAGTTTCAATTATAGTCGCTCGAGATAAGTCAACTTTCTTTTCTGCTAAATCCAGGAGCGCATACGAAACTCCAAAAATGACAACTTGCTTGTCTTCTTTCAATGCTTTTTGATAACTGTCCAGTAATGCATCTTCTTCTCCAAGAATGAAACCTGAAAGTGAATTGTCAGTTTGCTCTATGAGGTGATTTACCATATAAACCAAGCTCGACTCTCCTTGCTCTAAATAGTTGGGTAACAAAGCGAGAATAACTTGTTCTTTCGGGTTGCCTATTTGATTTTGATAGTGATAATCAAAAGAAGCTTCGTACAATTTTAAATCTGCGACTAGATGCGAACTCTTAATTCCTCCAGTGCCACTACTTTTGAAGACTTGTTGTGACTCTTTCTCTTTAGAAATAATGGAATGCGTTTTAAAAAATTCTATCGGCAAAAAAGGAATTTCTTTGATGCTGGTTGGTGTTTTCCAATTCAGTTGATGCACAAAATCGCGATATACTTTACAGTGCTCAATCTGATAGGCATAAACCTCTAACGCCACTTTTTCAAAGTCTTCGTCAGATGCTATCGAGAAAATTTTGTTTATCGAATTCATTATATGCTATAACACTATACATTATCCGTTACTAATGTTTCATTTCCAGTTCTTCATTCTGATCGTGCTTGTACTTGAAGATTAAAGCAAAAAGAATAGTAACAACTAAAGCGTATCCTGCAAATATAAGCCAAATTGATTCCCAATCTTTCGTTCCTTCTGTTGTGTATAGGTCAACAATATAACCACTACCGATACTTCCAATGATAGCTCCGAGTCCATTTGTCATTAACATAAATAATCCCTGTGCACTAGAACGAATAGAAGAATCGGATTCTTTCTCTACGAAAAGCGAACCTGATATGTTGAAAAAGTCGAATGCCATTCCGTAAATAATCATGGAGAGGGTTAAGAAAATAAATCCAGCTCCAGGATCACCAATTCCAAAAAGAGCAAAACGTAAAACCCATGCGACCATACTCATCAGCATCACTTTTTTGATTCCAAATCTTTTCAAGAAATAGGGAATAGCGAGAATAAAGAGGGTTTCTGAAATCATCGATAAAGAAATAAACATCAATGAGTGCTCAACAGCAAAATATTCATCAAATTTAGGCGCAAAGTCTCTCAAGAAACCATCTCCCCACATGTTTGATATTTGCAAAACACAACCCAACAGCATAGAGAAAACAAAAAAGATGGCCATTTTCTTCTTCTTAAAAAGGACAAAAGCATCTAATCCAAATTGTTGTGCAAGCGTTTTTTTCTCGGAAGACTTTGAAGGCGGCACAGCTGGTAAGGTGAAAGCGTAGATGCCTAAAATAATTGAAGCAACAGCACTTACATAAAACTGATTCGGTGTGACGCCCCAGTCTGATAAATCAACAAACCAAACAGCAAGAATAAAACCAACCGTTCCCCAAACACGAATCGGTGGAAATACTTTAACAATGTCAAATTTTTCTTTTTCTAAAACAGCATAAGATACTGCATTATCTAAAGCGATAGTTGGCATGTAAAACATAGAAACTAAAAATATAATTGGATAGAATGATGCAAAATCCGTCACATTTGCAAGTGCAATGAGGCATCCTCCTAAAATTAGATGACTGACTCCAAGAACTCTTTCTGCGTTCATCCATTTATCAGCAACAATCCCTAGAATAGCAGGCATAAATAAAGAGGCAAACCCCATTGTTCCATATGCTGCTCCAATTTGCAAGCCAGAGAAACCTAATGTTACATACATGTAACTACCAGCAGAAAGCAACCAAGCTCCCCACGTAAAGAATTGCAAAAAATTTAAAATCTTCAATTTTAATTTGGTCCCCATAGTTGTAGTTTACTAGTTGTAATAAAAAGCTAGTTACGCTTTTCGTTTTTTAATCTCATCACGAATTTTTGAAGCCAATTCATAATCTTCATTCTCAATAGCTGTATTGAGTTGTTCTTCTAAATCTTCAACACTTTGTGATTCAATCGTTTCTTTTTCCTCGGTCTCTTCCGCCAACTCACTCATAAACTCATCTTCTTCCATCTCTGTTTCATCCAAAAGAATACCTGCGCTTGCTAAAATGTCTTCAGAAGTATAGATTGGACACTCAAATCGCACACCAATCGCAATTGCATCAGAAGTTCTGGCATCAATTTCTGTGGTTTCTCCGTCCTTCTCGCAAATTAATTTAGAATAGAAAATACCTTCTTCTAATTTGTAAATAAGAACTTCGACCACCTTAATGGCGTACGAAACAGCAAAATTTTTGAATAAATCATGTGTCAATGGACGAGTAGGAGTCATTTTTTCTAACTCAATTGCAATTGCTTGCGCTTCAAAACCACCAATGATAATTGGTAAGCGTCGACTTCCTTTAGCCTCAGATAAAACCAGTGCATACGCGCCAGATTGAGTTTGGCTGTAAGATAATCCTACGATTTCTAGTTTTATTTTGTCCATTCAGGTCGTATTTAAAATAATTGGGGAAGCGAAAAATTGCCTCCCCAAATAATTCTTATAGGATAAAATTAATATTTATCTGCAATAATTCTAATTAGAAGCCTTAAATTTCTTTACGGCTTCCGTTAATCTTGGAATAACTTCAAACGCATCTCCTAAAACTCCGTAGTCCGCAGCTTTGAAAAATGGAGCTTCAGCATCAGTGTTTACAACAACAATTACTTTAGAACCATTAACGCCTGCTAGATGTTGAATTGCACCAGAAATTCCAGCAGCAATATATAAGTTGGGACGAATAGCAACACCCGTTTGTCCAACGTGTTCATGGTGAGGTCTCCAACCAATATCAGCAACAGGTCGAGAACATGCAGTTGCAGCGCCTAATTCTTTAGCAAGGTCTTCAATCATCCCCCAGTTTTCAGGACCTTTTAAACCTCTCCCGGCAGAAACTACCAATTCAGCTTCTGGTAATGGAATCTCTCCTTCTGGTTTTTTCGTTTCAAGTAATTTAATTTTTGCTTCTCCAGCATTACCATTAAAATCTTCAACAGAACAAGCAGAACCTGTTTGCTC
>DQTF01000200.1 GCA_015662935.1 Crocinitomicaceae bacterium
ACTATAGGAATACTGTATTTGAAACTTTAGATAAGGTTAAAAATTGGTTGCATAATTTTATATGTGAGAATCTAAATTCAAAAATGGTAAATCTGAACTCTTATGAGTAAAACGACACCTTTTTGTTTCTACTTTACTACTTTTAAACAACATCAAAACAAAGGAGTTTTCGAACTAAACCTCTACTATTTTTTCGAATTAAAAGCAACTCGTGTTAGGGATAGAACGGTTTGTTTGAAATCCTTTTTTATTTTCGAAAAAGATTGAGTAGTGATAGCCCGACTCTTTCTTTTGCTTTCAAAAAGAAAGAGAAACACCCAAAAATATTTAGCCTTTAAATTCTACATCAAAAAAAATCCCCAACTTAAATATAAGCTAGGGATTTTAATTTATTAATGTACTATTTTCTAAGAATTAGAAACAGTATTCATTTTTTTCGATTAATGATAAAGCAACTCTTTGACGAGCTTCTTTTACATTGAACGGTTCGTGCTTAGTGAAACGTTTTACACCCATCATCATCATTTTAAGCTCATCTCCTTCTGCAAATGAGAATAATGCATCTTTGGCATGTTTAGCAACTGCATCAGTAGCGTCATAAATGTAAATACGCATCATGTCTAACTCGTTTTGAGCTGCAGCTTCACCTTTTACAGAAACTACTTTTTCGGCTCTTAACAATGAAGATTCTGCAACATAGATATAGTTAATAATGTCTGCAATATCCATTACAACCTCTTGCTCTTTAGCCATTTTAGCTCCTATTTTTTGAGCTGCGCTTCCTGCAACCATCAATAAGACTTTTTTAAGCCCTTTTACATATTTCTTTTCGGCAGCAAATAACGATGTATCGGCAGCTCCAAAATCTGGAATACCAACCAATTCTTTTCCAATAGCCATCGCAGGTCCCATCAAGTCGATGTCTCCTTTCATTGCTTTTTTCATAATCATCGTTACTGTAAGTAAACGATTGATTTCGTTTGTTCCTTCAAAAATACGGTTAATTCTAGAATCTCTATAAGCTCTTTCTATGTTTGTTTCGGCTGAGAATCCCATACCTCCATGGATTTGAACACCTTCATCTACAACATAATCGGCAACTTCTGAACCTATTACTTTAAGTATAGCGCATTCTGGTGCAAAAGCTTCAATACCTTTTAGAGTAGCTTTACCTTTATCCATTCCTTCGTCTATTCTTCTTTGTATTGCATCGTCTATGTTTTGAGAAGCTCTATAAATTGCAGATTCTGCTGTCCATGTTTTTACAGCTTGTTGTGCTAATTTGTAACGAATTGCTCCGTATTTAGAAATAGAACGGCTAAATTGTTCTCTTTCGTTAGCATAAATTACTGATTCAGTAATTGCTGTTTTAGAAGCTCCCATACAAGCTCCACCTAATTTGATACGTCCAATATTTAATATGTTTACAGCTATTTTAAAACCGTTTTCTCTATCTGAAAGTAAATTTTCGGCAGGAACTTTTACATTATTGAAAAATACTTGACGTGTAGATGATCCTTTAATTCCCATTTTTTTCTCTTCTGGGTTTAAAGTTATTCCTTCAGAATCTGCTTCGATTAAGAAAGCTGATAATTTTTCGTCGTCTCCAATTTTAGCAAAAACAGTCAATAGGTTTGCAAAACCAGCATTGGTAATCCACATTTTTTGCCCAGTTACAGTATAATGTTTTCCATCTTCTGATAAAATAGCTTTGGTTTTTCCTGATCCTGCATCTGACCCTGCACTTGGTTCAGTTAAACAATAAGCTGCTTTCCATTCTCCACTTGCTAGTTTTGGAATGTATTTAGCTTTTTGTTCGTCTGTTCCATAATATAATAATGGTAATGTTCCAATTCCTGTGTGTGCACTATATGCGACAGAGAAAGAGTGTCCACTTCCTAAAGCTTCTGTTGCTAACATAGATGTTTTAAAATCAACTCCCATTCCTCCTAAATCTTCAGGAATAGAAAGAGATAATAATCCTAACTCTCCTGCTTTTTCTAATAATCCTGGGATTATTTCTGGGCTATTGTGACTATCTATTTCATCGAAATGTGGTTTTACTTCATTGTTAATAAAGTCTTTACACATGTCAGCTATCATGTTTTGCTCTTCCGACCAATCTTCTGGTGTAAAAACTTCGTTGAAAGTAACGTCTTTTACTAAAAACTCTCCACCTTTAATAGCTTCTGTTTTGTTTATTGTTTCACTCATCTTATTATTATATTATGCACCCTAATTCAAGGCACTATGTTAGTGTAAAACAAGATGCAAACTAAATTGCACCTTGTACGTTAAATATTTACTTTAAAAATTCAAAAATTCCACAAGCTCCTTGTCCTGTTCCGATACACATTGTTACGGCACCGTATTTTTGATCTCTTCTTCTCATTTCGTTAAATAACTGAACCGATAATTTTGCTCCTGTACAACCTAGTGGGTGCCCCATTGCAATTGCTCCTCCGTTTACATTTACGATATCTGGATTTAAGTCTAGCTCTTTCATTACAGCTACCGATTGTGAAGCAAACGCTTCGTTCAATTCGATTTGCTCTAAGTCTGCTAACTTCATATCTGCTTTTTTCAAAGCTGCTGGAATTGCCAATGCTGGACCCATTCCCATAATACGAGGCTCTAAACCTACAACGCTATAAGATACTAAACGAGCAATTGGTTCAACACCTAACTCTTTTACCATCTCTTCGCTCATTACCATTACAAATGCTGCTCCATCTGACGTTTGAGAAGAGTTACCCGCTGTTACAGATCCTCCTGCTGCAAATACTGGTCTTAACCTAGCTAAAGCTTCAACTGTAGATCCTCTACGTGGTCCTTCGTCTGTATCTACTACTGAACTTCTTTCTGCACGTTTTCCGTTTTCATCTATATAAACTTCGTTTACTGTAATTGGAACAATATCGTCTTTAAAAGTACCATTGTCAATTGCTTTCAACGCTTTTTCGTGCGATTTAACAGCAAACTCATCTTGCTCTTCTCTCGATATTTTGTAGTCATTGGCTACAGCTTCTGCTGTTAGCCCCATTCCCCAATACCATTCTGGATCTTTTTTTCCAACTTCTGAATTTGGAACTAATCTCCATCCTCCAAAAGGAATTGGCGACATTGTTTCTACTCCCCCTGCAATAATACAATCTGCTTGTCCTGCTTCGATTTGAGCGGCTGCAATTGCAATTGTTTGAATTCCTGAAGAACAATAACGGTTAACCGTCATTCCTGGTACTTTCTTAGAGTCTAACCCCATTAAAGAGACCATTCTACCAATGTTTAATCCTTGTTCTGCTTCTGGAGTAGCATTTCCAACTATTACATCGTCAATTCTATTGTGATCTAACTGAGGAAAGTCCTTCAACAAATGCTTAATTACATCTGCAGCCATATCGTCAGCTCTTGTAAATTTGAATACTCCTCTTGGAGCTTTTCCTACTGCGGTTCTATATCCACCTACTATATATGCTGTTTTCATTTTTATGTTATTTAGATTCAAGACTATAAGATTCAAGATTTTAAGACTTTTATTCTTTTAAACTTCGTTTAAAGCCTACTATCATCTTTTGCAATTCATTTATTTTAATTATATTATTAACTTCAATATTAAAAGATTCTTACAGATTAAATGTTGTGTTTCTAATTCATAAGAAGAAGATAAACTAATGTCTAAAAATCGTTTAAAATCTTTATTAGTACTTCTTTCACTTCCTTCCGATATATTAGAAGGAATAGAAACAGCGGCTCTTGTCATTTGACTTTTAAGACCAAATTTCTCTTCAGAAGGTAATTTAGAAACTAACTGATATAAAGAAGTAACAACATCCATTGCTCTTTTCCATATTGTAAGTTCTCTAAAGTTATGCTTCATAAGGTCTTTGGTCTTTTAGTCTTGAATCTTTTAGTCTATATATTATATTAGTTTCTCAAAACTCTCCCTGTTTGTAAAATACTCTGAATTCTTTCTAAAGTTTTCTTTTCGGCACAAAGCTCTAAGAATGCTCTTCTTTCTAAATCCAATAAATATTGTTCCGAAACTTCTGTTGGGTGAGATAAATCTCCTCCACAAAGAACGAATCCAAGTTTCTCTGAAATTACTTGATCGTGCTTCGACATATAGTTTCCGCTCATCATTGAGTGTGCTCCTACATATACGATTCCTAATCCTTCTTTTCCTAAAACTTTAATATCTGTACGTTGTGCTTGTTGTTGGTAACCTTTGTTGGCCATTGTTAAACAAGACTGCTTTGCGTAAGATAATTGGTGAGCTCTTGAAACTACAACTTCATCCTGTCCTTTTCTTAGGTAACCTAAGTCAAAACCTTCGTAAGCTGATGTAGCTACTTTTGCTTGCCCAACTGTTAAGAATTTGTTTCTTAATGTATTGATACGAATGTCTCCGTCTCCAAAAGAATCTGATGTTCTAAGCGCAAACTCTTTCGTTCCACCTCCACCAGGGATAAGTCCAACTCCAAATTCTACTAATCCAATGTAAGTTTCTGCATTTGCAACAACTTTGTCGGCGTGTAAACATAATTCGCAACCACCACCTAAAGTCATTCCGTGTGGAGCAACTACTACTGGTATGTTAGAATAACGTGCTCTCATCATTGTGTTTTGGAAAGCTCTAATAGCGAAATCTAATTCGTCGTATTCTTGCTCAACAGCCATCATAAAAATAAGACCAACGTTAGCTCCTACCGAGAAGTTTTCACCTTCGTTAGAAATTACAACACCTTTGTATTGTTCTTCCGTTTCAGCCATATCAATCGCTTTGTTGATTCCTGCTAAAACTTCGCCTCCAATCGTATTCATTTTACTATGGAACTCTACGTTTAAGATTCCATCTCCTAAATCAATAATAGAAACATCTGCATTGCTCCAAACTGTATTTGTATCTCTTAGTGTAGCTAAGCTCAATAACTCTTCAGTTCCTGGTATAACAACATAAGACTTCGTATTCAAATCATAATACTTGCTCATTCCATCTTCTACTTTGTAGAAAGAAGTAACACCTGCAGCTTTCATATCGTAAATGAATTGAGCTGGTTTCATTCCCATCTCTTCCATTGTAGCGATAACTTTATCGAATCCAATAGCATCCCAAGTTTCAAAAGGCCCCATTTCCCATCCAAATCCTGCTCTTAAAGCATCATCGATACGGTAAGTTTCGTCCGAAATTTCTGGAATACGGTTTGTTACATATTGAAAAACTCCTGTGTAAAGCTTTCTGTAAAAGTCTCCTGCTTTGTCTTTTCCTGAGAATAAAACTTTTGTTCTAGCTTTTAAATCATCAACTTGTTTAGCTGCTGCTAATGTTGCAAATTTAACTTTAGATTTTGGTCCGTACTCTAAGGTATCTAAGTTTAATTCAAGAATTGTTTTCTTACCATTCTCGTCTTTTGCTTTTTTATAAAACCCTTGTTTAGACTTACTTCCAAGCCAATTGTTTTCTAACATTGTTGCCACAAAAGAAGGTGTTTCAAAAACACTTTTTCTTTCATCGTCTGGACAATTATCTTTTACTCCGTTTGCAACGTGCACTAAAGTATCTAATCCTACAACATCACAAGTACGGAAAGTAGCCGATTTTGGTCTTCCCATTACTGCACCAGTCAATTTATCTACCTCTCCAACAGTTAATCCCATTTCCTTAACGGTATGAAATAAATCTTGAATCGCAAAAACACCTACTCTATTTGCAATAAATGCAGGAGTATCTTTACACAATACAGTAGATTTTCCTAAAATCTTAGAACCATAATCCATTAAGAACTCAACAACTGCTGGATCTGTTTTTGGAGTAGGTATAATTTCTAATAATTTTAAGTAACGAGGAGGATTAAAGAAGTGAGTTCCAACAAAATGTTTTTGAAAATCTTCGCTTCTACCTTCCAACATCATATGAATTGGAATACCTGAAGTATTAGAAGTAATTAAAGTTCCTGGTGTTCTGTATTTCTCTACGTTTGTAAAAACGATGTTCTTAATATCTAAACGCTCAACTACTACTTCTATAATCCAATCGCATTCACTAATTTTGTGCATATCGTCGGTCATATTACCTGTAGATATACGTTTAGCAAAACTAGGTGTATAAATAGGAGATGGCTTAGATTTCAAAGCAGCTTTTAAAGCTCCATTTACAATACTGTTTCTAGCAGTTTTACTTTTCGAATCTTCTGCTTCCTTTGGAACAATGTCCAATAGCAACACTTCGCAACCAACGTTTGCAAAATGACACGCGATTGCAGAACCCATTACTCCTGAGCCTAATACTGCGACTTTCCTGATGTTTCGTTTCATTTGTTTATTTTTAGTTAAAGTTAGCAT
>DQTF01000109.1 GCA_015662935.1 Crocinitomicaceae bacterium
GAAGTCAGAATTCCAATCATTGGCATCGGTGCCGGTGGTGGAGTTGATGGACAAGTTTTGGTTGTTCACGATATGCTTGGTATCAATAACGAATTCAATCCTCGTTTTTTAAGAAAATATCATAATTTATACAAAGAAATGTTTGATTCTATTGGACAATATATAGAAGATGTAAAGTCGGGAGATTTTCCAAATGGTGAGGAGCAGTATTAGGTTCGACTCGCTTCGCTTTTGACTTGCTAGATTTTTGACTGTTCGACGTGTAGTTGCTTCGGCTGATTTTAGCTTTTTTCTTTTTTTCTTTGTTTGATGTGACTTTTTTCTTTAACTTCAATAAGAAAGAGTTAAAATGACACATAATTACAAGAAGTTAATGTTCTGGCAGAAAAGCAAGGAATTAAGCATTGATATTTATAAAGTAACCAAAGGATTTCTTGACGATGAGCGTTTTGGATTGACAAGTCAAATGAGAAGATGTTCCGTTTCTGTTGCGTCAAATATCGCAGAGGGCTCATCGAGAAGTTCAATCAAAGATTTTAGACGTTTTCTTGAAATATCTATGGGTTCTATCTATGAATTAGAAGTACAACTAATGATTTCAAATGAAATAGGCTATATTAGCGCAGTAAAAACTGATGAGTTGATGCTAAAAATTAAATCATTAATAGAATTGATGTCAAAATTCAAATCAAGCTTGCGATTATGAAATCCAAAAATCAACAAGCCAGTCTGTCAAAAGCGCAGCGTATCGAAATCCTCCACCTCGACAACCACACCATCGTCATCAACAAACGTTCATCAGACATTGTGCAAGGAGATAAAACCGGTGACGAACCACTCGTTGACAAAGTAAAAACCTTCTTAAAGGAAGAATTCAATAAGCCCGGTAATGTTTTTTGCGGAGTGGTGCATCGATTAGATCGACCAACAAGTGGAGCCATTGTTTTTGCAAGAACAAGCAAGGCTTTATCACGATTAAACGAACAATTTAGAGAAAAAACTACGAAGAAAATCTATTGGGCAGTGGTAGAAAGTAAGCCGCCTCAAAAACAAGGTCGTTTGGTGCATTTTTTGAAGAAAAACGAGAAGCAAAATAAATCTTACGCTTCTGAAAAGGAAACACCAGGTTCTAAAAAAGCCATTCTATCGTATCAATTAATTGCCTCTTCCGACAAATATCATCTCCTCGAAATAGAATTAGAAACGGGAAGACATCATCAAATCCGTTGCCAGTTGGGAACCATTGGTTGCATCATCAAAGGCGATGTAAAATACGGAGCAAGACGTTCTAACAAAGATGCTTCGATACATTTACACGCAAGAAAGTTGTCGTTTATTCATCCTACCACAAAGGAAGAGGTAAAAGTAACGGCTCCTGTGCCAGGGGAACCGTTGTGGGTTTTTTTTGATGGAGTTTAAAGTCTGTTTTATTCTCCTCGATTATTGCCGCAGATCCCGCTAAGTATTTGTTTTTTTCTATCTCTTTAGTCATCTCCCATTTTTCACCATTTCCGAGTTTAAAAAATGAAATATTTGGATTTTGTTTCGCGATTGCATAGTCTATTGAGAGTTCTTTTTTTTGTCCATCCATATAAATCATTGGGATTTTAGAAAGTGCAATCTCCGCAGAGTTTTATATTCTCTATACTTAAGTTTTATTCCTCCAGTAATCACTTTTCCTTCTAGTGTTAAAAAGCAGTATGATTACAGCAAGAAATAATTTGAATAAAACCTAGCTCTAACAGGTATCCACTTCCCATTTTCCATTTAAATGTAACCTAAGCTACAAACCCATCAAAATCAAATTCGTATCTTTGTTGCACAAATAACTAAAACAAAAAAATGAAAGATTATACAATCGTAGACGTAAGAACGCAAGCAGAATTTATGGGGGGAAATGTTGCAGGATCAATCAATATTCCTTTACAAGAAGTAGCAGATAGAGAGGATGAAGTAATGGGATTGAAACAACCAGTTATGTTTTGCTGTGCAAGTGGAGCAAGAAGTGGACAAGCAACTCAATATTTTAAATCAAAAGGATTAGACTGTGAGAACGGTGGTGGATGGATGCAAGTCAATGCTACAGTTGCTCAATAATTTTTAGTAGTTAGATTAGTTTTGTAGTTAATGCTAATGATGAAACGCTCGTTACTTATAGCGGGCGTTTTTTTTGATTATAATTTATAAATAGAGTATTTATACTCTTGTAGGTTTTTCTTACATGAGTTATTTTTACATTTAATCTAAAATCATAACATTATGAAATTGACTTTGTTGACATTTATATTTTTGTGTATTAATAACGCATATTCTCAAGGGAAACCTGATTCTATAGTATGTTCTTTTGAGAAAAATGGGATTATTGAAATTACTCATCTCATGTCTGATGCTGGAAGCACAAAATCTTCATTAAATAATAACTTAGGGAATTTAATATAACAGTGAAAAGCACCTTTGAAAACATTTTTAAATTCTACTTCATATCTCTCTTTTATTAATTTTTTTCGATAGTAACTGATATCTCGGAAAATTCGCTATCAGTTAAGTTGAAGTTGTCAAAATCTAAATCCTCCGAAAATCGTTGTTGATTATGGACCAAGCGTAAGCAGGTCTCTCCTAAAAAAAACATAACTTATTAGAATAAACACTTTCAAAAATAATTTCTAGTATTTTATACTGTAAATATTCTCTTAATATGAATCGTTTGAAAGACCTTAGGTTTTCGGGGTATTGTTTTTCTATTTCTTGTAAACTAAGCATAAAGGTATTTTAAAAATTGTTTGACTCTTTTGTTTAATGCATTTGAGTTGAAAATGAATTGGTAGCTCTCAAACAATTGAAAATCTATTTGTTTTAAAACTTCTTTATTCCAACGCAATGCAATAAAATCTTCAACATGATTAAGAGTTACATGCAGATAAATATAATCCAACATTGTTTTTTCGATTGTTGCTATTTTAATTTTTTTATTTTGAAAAGTGACAAGCTTATAACCAAAATAAAGTGATGATTTTACATGTTTATATTCAAATTTGCCGAGAGATGTAATAAAGTTATTCGTTTTTAGTGTGCTTATTGACATTGTCGTAAAAACGCCTTCTGGTATGATGCTATAATAAGACAATGCAGACTCTAAAGAAACATAAGATGGAGCATATATTTTATTACTGGAATATAATAAAAATAATTCACTTTTTTCGATATCAGAAAAATAGTAATGACCATTTCGTATTTTTATAATATATCCTTTCTTTTGCCAATAAACTAAAGCTTTTTTTATCAAATACAGGGAACTCCTTTTCAATGTTTTTTATCGAAAAAACAAGATAAGAAATCATCCTTTTATGAAATAACTGATACATTATATTTCTTTTTATTACTAAATATAGTAATTTATAGAACTAAATTAGTTAGTTGAAATTTGATTGTTCGATTTGATGTGGGATTTTGAAAGAAAACTTGTTTTATACAAGACCTTTTGATTTTAGACAGGAAATGGGGTTCGAAGACAAGCGTCAGCGCAGGTAGGGATTCCGTGCTAAAGCAGATACAAAAAAAAGCCTCATCTTTCGATGAGACTTTTAAAAGGGTAGAAGATGGGGCTCGAACCCACGACCCTCGGTACCACAAACCGATGCTCTAACCAACTGAGCTACAACTACCATGTTGCGAGGGCAAAGATAGCTATTTCTTTAAATAATTGAATAATCCAAGCAATATTTTTTAACTTTAAATGTAATTTAATCAAATTGAATGCTTTATGATTAGAAAAGAGGAGGTTGTTAAAGAATTTGAATTGAGAATATTTGAAGAATCTTACAAAAGAATCTACAAGTGTTTATCTATGATTGATGAAAATCAATTGTGGGATTCTCCAAATGGAAACATACCGTCTATCGGCTGCCTTATACTCCACTTATGCGGTAATGCACGTCAATGGGTTCTCTCAGGACTATGTGATATGCCTGATAATAGAAATCGAGAGGATGAATTCGTTATTCATAGAAACATACGTAAAAGTGATTTTGTTTTTTTATTGGAGAACTTAAAAATGCAACTCAAGGACAATCTAAAAGATATGCCAGAATCTCAGTTGGTTAAGCATACTAAAATTCAAGATTTTGATGTGTCAGGATATTCTGCAATAACACATGTCATTGAACACTTTTCGTATCATACAGGACAAATCACATTTTTAGCTAAATTATATTCCAATCAAGAAACAAATTATTACTCCGGTTTAGATTTGGGTAGCAATAATCGATTGAATTAGGTTAATTTACTTTGTGTTGTTAATAAACAATATTATTTCAAGCTCATTAATTCTCATTTTACTCGTATTTTCGCAAGAAATATTTAAACTATGCTAAAAGTAGGAGTTCTTGGTGCCGGTCATTTGGGTAAAATTCACATTCGTTTATTATTAGAATTAAAAGATCAATTTGAATTTGTAGGATTTTATGATCCAAACGAGGATAATGCCAATCTTGCAATTGAAACATTTAACATCAAAAGATTTGAATCAATAGAATCTCTGTTGGACGAAGTTGATTGCATCGATATTGTCACTCCAACACTTTCACATTTCGATTGTGCTTCAAAAGCATTGAGAAAAAGTAAGCATGTTTTTATTGAAAAGCCAATTACAGAAACAGTTGCTGAAGCAAAGGCTTTGATTAACCTTGCCCATGAAGCTGGAGTAAAAGTACAGGTTGGACATGTTGAAAGGTTCAACCCAGCATTTCAAGCAGCGGTTCCATATATTAAAAGTCCAATGTTTATAGAGACGCATCGGTTGGCTCAATTCAATCCAAGAGGAACAGATGTGCCAGTTGTCTTAGATCTGATGATTCACGATTTAGATGCGATTTTAAGTGTTGTCCCTTCGACAATTAAGCGGATTTCTGCTTCTGGTGTTGCTGTGGTGAGTGATACTCCAGATATTGCTAATGCAAGAATTGAGTTTGACAATGGTTGTGTTGCCAACTTAACTGCTTCAAGAATTTCGATGAAGAACATGAGAAAATCTAGGTTTTTTCAAAAAGATGCGTACATCAGTGTCGATTTTCTGACCAAAGAATTAGAAGTGGTAAGAATGCAAGATGTTGAAGGAGAACCTAATCCTTTCGATGTTGTATTTGATATGGGAGAAGGAAAGCCTGTTAAGAAAGTCCTTTTTGATAAGCCTGATATCGAAGATGTAAATGCAATTAAAGAAGAATTGTCCACCTTTGGAGAAGCAATCGTTAATGATACTACTCCAATTGTCTCAATAGAAGATGGTTACAATGCACTAGATGTTGCGCAACAAATCGTTGACAAATTAAAGTTATCTTCTACGCAAATGTTGAATAATAAATAGACACTTTTTACGTTTATTCTTTTAACTGCACTTGTTATGAAGACAATTATACTTTTTATCGTATTACTTTTCACCTTATCTTCTTGTATAAAGAATAACCCTGAGCCTTCATGGATTCAAATAGATGAATGGCAATTATTGGAGAATCCAAACAATCAAGTAGGATTGACAGGGGTTCTAACGGAGAATATTTCTGATGCCTGGGTGTATGTAAATGGAGAAACAATAGGTGTTTTTGAACTACCTGTTAAACTACCTCTTTTAGTAAGTGGAGATGCTAAAATTCAAATATTCCCAGCAGTTAAGAACAACGGAATTTCTGCAACAAAGAAAATATATCCTTTTCTAGAACCTTATGTTATCAATACCAATCTAGTGCAAAGTGAAGTGTTTGATATTGCACCAACAACTATGTATTTTACAGGAGTAAAATTTAATTTCGAAAATTTTCAAGGTCCCAACAATGTTGTTGTGGATGGCCCAAGTTCTCTTGCATCATCTGGGAAAACGAATGACCCAGCAATTCTTGATCCTGTTGTTAATGAAGGTGAATTTTTAAAAATTCAATTGAATACAACTAATAATATTTGGATTGCATCAACAACTTTTAACTTAGGAAATCTAAACATGCCATTACCAAAAGGGAAAGAAGTTTACCTGGAGCTTGATTATTACAATACGAATCGAGTAACGAGTGGTCTAATTGGTATCAGCGTCAATGGTTCGACAGATAATCCAAACGTTCAATTAAACCCTCAAAAAGATTCGGAAGTTCGTTGGAAAAAAATATACATTGACCTTCGAGAAGTTGTTTCTGGAATGGTAGATGCAGATTATTTTGAATTCACTTTTCAAGGACAACTAGATGATGGAGCAAGTTCAGGTGTCATTTGCCTTGACAATATTAAAGCAGTTTATTTTTAATGAAGAATAAAAAACTAACGCTTTTATTGGTCCTTATTGATTGGTTTTCTGCCATTTTATCTTGGGGAACTTTCTTTTATTTTAGAAAGACGAAAATTGAGGAGGTAGAATTCACAACGAACGAGACCTTCTATCAAGGATTAATAATCGTCCCATTAATCTGGTTGTTTATCTACTTGCTACAAGGAACGTATTCCGAAGTCAAACGACTCTACCGAAGTAGAATTATTGGTTTGACATTAACCGGGGCAATTTTTGGAGCAATATTTTTGTTCTTTTTTCTTTTGCTAGATGATGAAATCAATGGGTATAAGCAATATTACGATTCTCTTTTGCTCTTATTTCTCGTACACTTATTTTCCACTATAATTCCAAGATTTATTTTTGTAAGCATTCTTGTAAAAAAAATTCACAAAAGAAAATTTGGTTTCGGTACATTGATAATTGGTGGAAGTCAAAAAGCAGTAGATGTTTTTAATGAAATTACAAACCTTCCGAAAGGAACAGGAAATCTTTTTAAAGGATTCATCAATATCAATGGTGTCGATAGATTGTTAGAAGATAAATTACCTTATCTAGGTCATATTGATGAGGTAGAGAAAGTGTTGAGTGAGCATGACATCGAAGAAGTAATTGTTGCCCTAGAAAGTACAGAACACGACAAGATTAAGAACATAATTTCAAGATTAGAAGGAGGAGAGGTTAAAATCAAAGTTTTACCAGATATGTATGATATTCTTTCTGGATCAGTTGAAATGACTAACATTTTTGGAGCTCTTTTAATTAATGTCAATACAGAAGTGATGTCCATCTGGCAAAGAACCGTTAAGCGCATCATTGATATTTCTGTATCTATAATTGCACTCATTCTATTAGTTCCTGTATTTTTTATCTTATCTATTCTTGTAAAAACTTCTTCGCCTGGTCCGATTCTCTTCCTGCAAGAAAGAATAGGGAAGAATGGACGTGTATTTAAAATAATTAAGTTCAGAACGATGTACATTAATTCGGAGAAGAACGGACCTCAATTATCTTCTACGGATGACCCAAGAATTACAAAAATTGGACGTTTGATGAGAAAAACAAGATTGGATGAATTCCCTCAATTCTTCAATGTGTTGATTGGTGATATGTCATTGGTTGGTCCCAGACCCGAAAGAATGTTCTATATCAACCAGATTGCAGCAATTGAACCACAATTTTTACAATTGACTAAAGTTCGTCCAGGAATAACTTCTTGGGGACAGGTAAAATATGGTTATGCTGAAAATGTTGAGCAAATGTTAGATAGAATGAAATTTGATTTGCTTTATTTGAAAAACAGAAGTCTTTCATTGGACTTTAAAATTATGCTTTTCACAATTTTAATTGTTTTTAAAGGAAGCGGAAAATAGGTGCTATTTTATTTTTACCGAGAACATTTCTTTTTCTTCAATATATCCAGTTAATTCATCTCCTATTTTTATTGAACCAACTCCAGAAGGAGTTCCAGTATAAATTAAATCTCCCTTTTTAAGGTCATAAATTGAGAAATGTAAGCAATCAGTTCGTCAATTTTAAAAATCATATCCGTTGTATTTCCCAACTGAACAATTTTACCGTTCTTTTTCAATGAGAAAGCTAACTCCCCAAGATTAAGTGTTTCTTTAGAAATGAACTCTTTAGAGATAGGAGCACTGCCCTCAAAGGACTTTGAGATTTCCCATGGATGCCCTTTTTCTTTGCATTTTTGTTGTAAATCTCTGGCTGTAAAATCAATTCCTAATCCAATTTCTGAATAATACTTATGAGCAAATTTTTCAGATATGTTTTTGCCAACTCTGTCTATTTTTACAACCAATTCACATTCGTAATGAATATCTTTTGAGAAGTTAGGGTAAAAGAATGGAGTGCCAGGTCTTAAAATTGAGACGTCAGCTTTCATAAAGAACATCGGAACATTAGGCAGTTCCGCATTCATTTCTTTTGCGTGCTCAGCGTAATTTCTACCTATGCAAATTATTTTCATCTACTTGAATTTATTTTTTAAAGCGTCTAGTTTTGATTCAAAATTTTGCGGTTGATTTTGTTTTGATTTCTCATCTTTTATTCTTTTAACTTCATTTTTAAGACATTGCTTTGTATAAAGGGGAAAGTCTGCATTAAGTAACCAGCCGTGATAACCTGGTTCGGTTTTCATAACTTCTTCTACCGTTTTTCCTTTCTGTTTCCCAAAGTTATAGACAACCCTTCCGTTTTTATTGTATGCTAATCTTCCTGCAAAATCTAAACGATCTACATCTCCATACTGTGAGAATTTAGCAAGAAATGCTACATCACTATTTAAATCATCGTATTTCTCAATTTGAGCATCCAATACTTCCCAAGTTGCTTCTGCATCTGCTAGTGCAGTATGTGCATTTTTTAAATCTTTTTGACAGTAGAAAGAATAAGCAGCAATCAATGTTCGTTGCTCCATCTTATGAAATATGTTTTGAACATCTATGTGCATTTGCTTAGATAGGTCTAAGATGCTCTCAGCTCGAAGCAATTCTTCTGCTAGCATTGGTAAATCAAATTTGTTAGAATTGTATCCAGCAAAATCGGCACCTTCCAAAAAGGCTTCTAATTCAGGAAGTATATCTTTTAAAGAGGGAGCTTCCTTGATATCTTCATCGTAAATCCCGTGAATTTCACTTACTTCTTTAGGAATTGGAATGCCTGGGTTTACTCTCTTTAAATAATCTGTTCTGGAACCGTCAGGAGCTATTTTTACAACTGCGATTTCTACAATTCTATCATTGGTGATACTTAAGCCTGTTGCTTCAATATCAAAAATGGCTAGGGACTTTTTTAAGGAAATATTCATGTTCCAAATATACGGATAGGGAAGTAGTAAGCAAAAAAAAGTCCGGATAAACCGGACTTTAATTTTTAATTCTTTTTTATTCAGTTTTTAGGCCAACATATTGGTAAGGGAAGTATTTCTCTTTGTTTTTAGAATCCTTTTCGTATTCAGGACCTTGAACAGTTGTTGTTACAATTACAACATTTACTTTACCTTTGTATGCTTCCGTTTTCTCGAAGTAAGCAATCAAATCATACTTCATGTTTTCTGCACGTAGCGAAGTCAATATTTCATTTGTTTCGTAAGTCTTCGTAGGAACGTGAGATGCAGAAGAATATATATTAACAGTTATATTTGGTCGTCCTTCGTCCAATTGTTTGGCAACTGCTTGTACAAAGTCTTTCAATTCTCCTTTACGTGTAGTTAACTTATTCTTGTTGTATGCAAAGTAATGCATAAACTCCAGGTTTGGATATTCATTAACTATCACGGTGTCTAGATCCAATGTGTCTTCTGGAATGATAATGATTCTTTTATCAACATCAAGTAGTAATTCTCTATAAATCTCTTGATAATTAGTATCACACAATGTTGTAAATGCATCTTCGTACATTACTGCATCATCTGTTACATTCATATATTCTAGTTTGTATGTTTTGCAAGGTTGAAGTGAAGTCATAAAAACTCCGTCTCTTAATCGAGGGTAGACTAACTTTTGATTATTTCCTTCTTCGCAATCAACACAAACAAGTCTCACGTTAATGGCGAAGTCTTCAGGGATTGGTTTGTCATCAACGGTTTTTATTAGTCCTTTCAATACGGCAACATCACGAATTCCTAAGTAGTCGTTATAAATTTCATAGATATCCTTTTCTCCGTATCCATCTTTTCTAAAAGAAGTCAAGTAACCTTTTCTACCATCTAATGTTGTAGTATAAAAGATGTCATCATTTGTAGAATTAAATGGATATCCAAGATTCTTTCCTTCTGTGTATGCGCTATCATTTTCATAATAAGCAGTCATAATATCAAAACCACCAATACTTTTCGGTCCGTTTGTAGAATAATAAAGTGTCTTGTTGTCGATTGAGATAAATGGTGAATCTTCGTCGTATGAACTGTTGATTTGAGATCCTAAGTTAATCGGTTCTGACCATTCACCAGTTGCATCATCCATCTTAAGCATGTAAATGTCTCTACCTCCAAATCCTCCTTTTCTGTCAGAAACAAAATAGAAAGTTTTCTTGTCGTTAGACATCATGCAATGAGTTTCCCAGTATTCTGTATTCACATCAGCGATTTCTAATTTTTGAATATCTTGGAATTTAGCATGGTAGAAATCGGTATAATAGATATCACCGTTTCCTGTTGAATCCTCGTATAAGTAAATTTTTCTCTCGTCAGAACTGATTGCAATCGTTGCCTCATTTCTTCTTGGTTGACAGAAAGCTAGTTTTATAGGAGTAGTCCATGTTGAGTCAAAATCTTTGTAACTTACATAAACATCTTCAGGATATTGATTAATTCTTGGGTCTTTAAACTCATCTGTTTCATTCTTTACCCAGTCTCTACGAGATGTAAAATAAAGAGCAGAACCATCAAGAGATACAACAGGACTGTATTCTGGATAGGCAGTATTGATTTTAGGTCCGATATTTTTTAGAAATACATTTACAGGAGCTGCAATTTTTTCTTTTGCTTGTGTACATTGCAAAAGTCTTAGTTCTGCTACAGGCAATAATTCTGATTTCTTTTTAGAAATAGCTTGAAATTGTTTGTAATATTCTTCTGCCTTATCAATGTCCTCATTTAGATGATAACAACTCGCTAAATGGAAAAAAGCATCCGTCGGAGCGCTTTTTTCTTTTGTAGAAAACATATCGAAATTAGGATCTGTATCAAGAATTGCTTTTTCAAAATAAGGAATAGCTCCTACATAATCTTTCCGAATCTCTAGCATCAAATACCCTTTTCGGTAATTGTAATTAGAACTCTCAGGATTAATTTGGATTAATTTGTCTGTTAGAATTTCAGAGTAATAAAGATATCCATCAGACATTAATGTTGATGATTGCATTAAAACCTCTTGTTCCGAACCGCTTAAAGCTATTTCTCTTATTTCTGCTTCTGTTATTTGAGAAAAAATGGAGAAGTTCAAGAAAAGTCCAACTGTTAAAGCTAAAATAGCTTTGAAATTGCTTAGCATAATCGTAGAATCGTTAGTTTAAAATTCACTGTTAGTTAATTATGCATTAAAATTAAAAAAAAAGCTCGAACAATATCGAGCTTTTTAAGGAAGTTATTAATAATTAATTCTTTATAATCTTAAATTCTGTTCTTCTGTTTGCTTGATGTTCTTCTTCAGAACAATCAGAGACAACGTTTCCTTCGCAACCACAGTCATTTACAAGTTGAGATTCGCCATAACCCTTTCCATAAATTCTTTTTGGATTACTGATTCGAGCCCTTACATATCTAGCTGAAGATTTAGCTCTTCTGTTAGATAGAGCTTTGTTATAGCCTCTAGATGCACGACAATCTGTATGAGAACCTAATTCAATTTTAATATTTGGATTTTCGTTCATAATCTTAATGATTTTATCCAACTCGATTGCAGCATCAGGACGTATGTTCGACTTATCTAAGTCAAAGTAAATTGGATTGATTTCGATTAAAGATCCAACATCTGAAGGAGTCAATAAGTAATCTAATTTCAATCCAGGGCTATTTCCTAGCGTTTCATCAACCTTGTAAGTTTCGGTTAAGTACCCTTCTTTCGTTACTTTAATGTCAAATGCAACTTGGTCTCCAAATTTCTTTCCATTTAAAATAGTAGAATTAATACTTCCGTTTTCATCTGTTGTGAGAGTTTCTAGAATAGTTCCATTCTCTGGATCAATGATTTCTATAGTAGAACCAGGAATGAATTGCATTGTATTTTTATCAGTAGTTGTTGCTACTAAGTTGTAACCTCCGTAGTAGAATGTTTGCTTAATTTCTTCATTCTCAGAATTACATTTTGTGTTAAAAGATTCTTTACCGATAACTGTTTCTCCTTCGTAATAAGTAACGGTATATTCTTTACATCTTTTAAGAACACTGAAGTAAGTACAGTTTTTAATTCTAGGGTAAGTAACTTTGTCTTCTTCTCTTTCGCAATTAAGACATTCTACCTTGATAGAAAAGTCATTGGAGCAAAGGTCTCCAGAAATATTTGTGATATTCCCTCTTAGTGTACTAATTGGTCTGTTTCCTAGGTAGTCATTCTTAATTTCGTAGATATCTTTCTCACCAAAACCACCTTTTCTAAAAGAAGATAAATATCCTTTTAAACCGTCAACGGTTGTTGTGTAGTAAATGTCATCACCTGTAGAGTTAATTGGATACCCCATGTTTAATGGAGTTGACCAATTGTTAGATTCATCACGGAAAGTAACGAAAATATCAAATCCGCCCATACTTTTAGGACCGTTACTTGCGTAATAAAGTGTTTTGTTGTTTACCGCAATATATGGAGAGTCTTCATCGTAAGGAGTATTGATTTCTGGACCAAGGTTTTGTGCTTGACTCCATTCTCCATTAGGTAATTTAACGATACGGTAGATATCTCTTCCTCCAAATCCTCCTTCTCTGTCAGAAACAAAATACATATTTTGACCATCAGGTGTTAATGTACAATGTGTTTCCCATGCATCTGTATTAACATCATTGTATAGAAGTTTATTTAATTCTTCAAATTCATTTTTACCAAAATTAGAATAGTAGATGTCACCACCTCCAGATCTATCTTCGTAAACGTAAATTTGGCGTTCATCTGAACTGACAGCAATTGTTGCTTCATTCAATTCGCTATCACAAAAAGCTAATTTCATAGGTTCTGTCCATTCTCCTTCAAAGTCTTGAAAGCTCACAAAAATATCCTCTGGAAAATCATTTAATAAGGGGTCTCTAAATGCATCCGAACTTTTGTCTTCCCATTGCCTTCTTGAAGTAAAATAAAGTGAAGTTCCGTCTAAAGAGACTACTGGAGAATATTCTGGTTTGTCAGAGTTAATGACGCTTCCAATATTTCTAACTTCAGCAGTTTTAGGGTTTGCAATGTTGTATTTTGCAATGTCACATTGTTCCATCCCCAATTGAGCCATCGAAATTAATGCGGACTTTTTTGAACTATTATCTATAAAGCGTTGGTAAAATTCTTTTGCTTTTGGTAAATCCTCGTTCAGATGATGACATTTTGCTAAATAATAAAGAGCATCAAAAGGTGCACTTTCTTCTTTTGCAGAATACATGTCATAATTCTTGTCCATATTTGTAATTGCCGTTTCAAAATAAGGAGTTGCTTGCTCGTAATCTTGTCTTGAATCCAAAAGCAAGTACCCTTTTCTGTAACTGTAATTGGGGTTTAAAGGGTTGATTGTTATAAGTTTGTCGACAACAATTTCAGCTAAGAAGTTAAAACGTTCTTGCATCATTCTTGAACTTTCAACAACGAGCTCTTGTTCGCTAGCAGTTTGTGTCATTTCTCGAACTTCAACTTCTGTGTTTTGTGAAAAACTAAGAAATGGAAGTAGGATAGCTAATAATAGTGATTTAAAATTATTCATAGTGATTGGTTAAATTTATATTTCTCTTTTATCGTCAAATTGCTCTAAATAATCAGCAACTCTTTTTACAAACATTCCTCCTAGTGCTCCATCAACAACTCTGTGGTCGTATGAGTGAGACAAGAACATCTTATAACGGATTCCGATAAAATCTCCGTCAGGTGTTTCAATAACTGCAGGAACTTTTCTAATAGCTCCGATTGCTAATATAGCAACTTGCGGTTGATTAATGATCGGCGTTCCCATAACATTTCCAAAAGTACCTACGTTGGTTACTGTGTATGTACCACCCTGAATGTCATCAGACGTTAATTTGTTATTTCTTGCTTTGTTTGCTAATTCATTTACGGATTTTGTTAATCCAGTCAAATTCATTCTGTCAGCATCCTTTATTACAGGAACGATTAAATTCCCAGAAGGTAGGGCAGTAGCCATACCGATATTGATGTGTCCTCTTTGGATTATTTGAGTTCCAGAAACAGATACATTGACTCCTGGGAAATCTTTAATCGCTTTCACAATTGCTTCCATGAATATCGGAGTGAATGTGATGTTCTCTCCTTCTCTTTTAGCAAAACCATCCTTCACTTTCTTTCTCCAGTTCCAAATATTTGTCACATCTGCTTCAACGTAACTAGTTACGTGTGGAGAAACATGCGTTGACATAACCATGTGGTCAGCAATCAACTTACGCATTCTGTCCATTTCAATGATTTGATCATCTGGACCAGCAATAACGATTGGCTCTTTTATGTTGGATAAGAATCCACTGCCTGTTGATATTGGTGCAGATTTTTTTGTTTCTGTTTTCGGAGCAGCAGGTGTTGTAGTCATTGAAGCGGTTGCTCCGTTTGCAATAAATGCTAACATATCTTTTTTGGTAACTCGACCATTTTGTCCTGTACCAGTAACAGTCTCTAATGTTGCCATAGTGATTCCTTCTTTCTCAGCGATACTTTTTACAAGGGGAGAAAAGAATTTTCCTGATGTAGATTTCTCTAATGAGGTAGAAGGCGTTCCGTTAGATTGAGTTGCTTCTACTTTAGTTGCAACAACCTCGGTAGGTTTTGACTCTGCTGTTGCTATTTCAGTAGGTGCAGAACTTCCATCAGTTGAAATTAATGCGATAACGTCTCCAACTTGAGCTACCTCATCCACTTCAAAAAATTTCTGGATAAGTGTTCCTTCTGCTTCTGATGGCAATTCATTGTCAACTTTGTCTGTCGCTACCTCTACTAAAGGTTCGTCCATTTCAATAGTATCTCCAACTTCTTTTAACCAGTTTGTAATTGTTGCTTCAGTTACACTTTCTCCCATTTTAGGAAGTCTAATCTCAATTTGTGACATATAATCTTGTTATCAATAATTTTCAATTACAAAAATAACCGAATTTTCTTTGTCAGCAAAGTTTAAGTTGGAATTATAAATCTAATTTTCTCCAAGCTTTTAAAAGAATGGAAAAGTCTTTGCGCATAGAGTAATCTCTTGCATACAAAAGGTTCAATTTTTCTTGAATTTCAGATGTCTTGATGCTAACACTGTCAATGGGTGAGAGGATTCCTTGCTTTATTTTTGGCAGTCGAACATCTTTATTCGTTGTTTCTTCCGAAAAACCAATGAATGACTTCTTGCCGATTAGAATTTTCCACATGTTAATGAAAAATGCCCCTTTGTTCGAAAACCAAAAGATCATAAGTGGAGAACAAATGATTAACAGTAAGGAGAAACAGTAATCAAAGAGTCGTTTTTTTCTTTTGTTTTCAGGACTGACGAGGTTGTTTAAATTCAAGACGTATAAATCGCCTGCTGTATCAATAGAATTGCTTCCTATTATGTAATCGGCATTTTTAGGAGCAATCTTAAAGTCAAGTTTGTGTTTCTTTAATGCTTCGATGCTAGAGATTATTTTTGCATACGGAATACTTGCGGAAGAAAAAATGATTTCATCAAGTTGAGTTATTTCTTCTTCTGAACACTCAATGGATAATTGTTTAATTGACCCAACTTTCCCATTGGTTTGAAGAATGAATGATCTAATTCTATCAAATTCTTTTTCACTACTAATGATTCCAAAATGCTTTTGATCCTCAAATTTGAGGTTAAATTTCTTGCCTATAGCAACGTGGAGAAATAAACGAGAAAACAAGTAGTATATCAATACCCATCCTGCTCCGATGAAAATAAAAAGTCGAGAAAATCTCCATGGTTTTGGTAGAATAGCATAGGCTATTAGGATAATTATTGTACCCCAGAATACTCCTTTAAAAAACTTACTCAGTCTATATGGCGTATCGTAAGAGCCGTTAAAGAAATTGGAAAGCAACCAAATTATACCGTATGTAGGAATGGAGTAAATGATTAATTCTTCAGGAAAGTCTATGCTTTGCAGTCGCCAATAATTAGTCAGTGCATAAAGCCCCGTAATAATGTAGAATCCATCAATTGCAGGCAGTGTCATTTTTTTTACAAAACGTACAGATAAAGCAAGAAATGCTCTTAAATAAATAGCGATTTTGATTAAGAATGAAAATAGGTTGGCATTTTTTCCTGAGAAATGTTTTTTAGCAAAGATGACCATTGCGTTGTAAAAAACGAAAACATAGTTGACAGAACTTTTCTTTGTGCTTTCTCCTTTGTAATGAATGATTTTAGAATCTGCAAAATAATAGTTTTTAAAACCACCTTTTTGTATTCTGTAAGAAAGATCAATGTCTTCTCCGTACATGAAGAAATCTTCATCCAAAAGTCCAACCTTGTCCAGCACCTCTTTTCGCATGAGCATAAACGCACCACTCAATATATCGACTTCGTTTGTTTCGTATTCAGATAAATGCCCCAAATGATATTGCCCAAATTTCTTTGATTTAGGAAAAACCGCAGAAATCCCAAAAATTTTGTAAAAAGCAACCATTGGAGTAGGTAGACCACGTTTAGATTCTGGTAAAAAATTCCCTTTCCCATCTATCATTCGTATTCCTAAGCCTCCAGCGTTTGGGTGAGTATCCATAAATACAATCACTTTTTTAAAGGTGTCTTCTTCGACAATTGTATCTGGATTCAGCAAAAGAACATATTCTCCTTTCGATATTTTTATTCCTTGGTTATTTGCTTTAGAAAAACCGACATTGTCTTTGTTGGCAATTAATTGAAATTCAGAATACTTATCTTGTATCATTTCAAGAGAACCGTCTATCGAATTGTTATCAACTATAATGACTTCGAGTTCGATATTTTTCATTGCTTTCTTGACAGAATCCAAACATTGATCAATAAAAAATTTGACATTGTAATTAACAATGATGACACTTAGTTGATATGTGAATTTTTTCTCCAAACTTATTCTGCAACTGCTATACATGAAATTTCAATAGCAACGTCCATCGGAAGTTTTGAAACTTCAATAGTTTCTCTAGCAGGTGGAATTGAACGAAAGTATTCTGCATATATTTGATTGACAGCATTGAAATTGTTGAGGTCTTTTAAAAAAATACTGCATTTAACTACGTTATTGAAGTCCATTTTCGCCTCTGATAATAAGGATAAAAGATTCTTCATTACCTGATGCGTAGCGTTATCTATACTATCATCAACTAATTTTCCAGTTTGAGGATTAAGCGGTATTTGCCCTGAAATATACAAGGTGTCTTTAACCAGTACAGCTTGACTATATGGACCAATTGGTGTAGGTGCTCCAGGTATTTGCAATGCTTTTTTCATATTTTTGCAACTAAATCATTATAATTACAAAAATAACAGACTTTTTGAAGCAAATACTCCTCATCGATAATTACGATTCTTTTACGTACAACTTAAAGCATTATTTAGAAGCTTTGAATGTAGACGTGACAGTCGTTAGAAATGACGAATTTTTAGGGAATTATTTTCAATACGACGCCATTGTACTTTCTCCGGGACCAGGTTTACCAGAAGATGCTGGAATAATGATGCAGTTGTTAAAAGAAGTCGAAGGAAAGGTTCCTGTTTTCGGAATTTGCTTAGGTATGCAAGCTATTGCAATTCATTGCGGAGGAGCTTTGTATAATCAAGAAAATGTCAAGCATGGCGTGCAGGAGAATATAGAATTGCAGAATTCGGATATGTACTCAGGACTTGGAGAAACTATGGAAGTTGGACTCTATCACAGTTGGGCGGTGATAAAAAATGAAGGTGATTTTAAAATTAATGCTTTCTCTGAAAGTAAGGCAGTAATGGGATTAGAGAATGTTGCAAAGAAAATGTACGGTGTCCAATTTCACCCAGAATCTATTCTGACACCAAATGGAATGACTATTGTAAAGAACTTCTTGAAAAGAATTTAAACCGAAATACTCATTTTAAAATAGTATATTTGGCTAACTAAAAAAAAACATGATGCGCATATTATTAAGTTTACTTGTAATTACTTTTTCGTTAACAGCCTTTGGACAGTCTTGTCTAGGTAAGTGGGTGACCATTGATGATGAAACAAATAAGAAAAAATCTATCGTTGAGCTGTACAAAGAAGACGGCAAGATGTACGGTAAAATTACGTATTTATTCCCAAGAGAAGGAAGAGAACCGAATGCGAAGTGTAAAGAATGTGAAGATGATCGAAAAGATCAACCCCTATTAGGTTTGCAAATTGTTAGAGATTTAGAATGGGACGGTGGTGCTTGGAAAAAAGGAACAATCGTTGATCCAGAAGATGGAAAAGTTTATACATTGAAAATGTGGATTGACAAAGACAATAACAACTACTTAAATGTAAGAGGTTATATAGGTCCTTTTTACAGAACTCAGAAATGGGTTAAGGTGAAGTAGGATAATTCAGAATTGAAAATTAAAATGGCTTCGAGAAATCGGAGCCATTTTTTTGTTGCAGATAGATTTTTTTTTAAAATTTCAATGACTTTTTCCGATCGAGTCCCTTCAATAATAGCAACAATAGAACCTGCTCTCCTTTTATTACTCTGTTGAATATTAAATAATGTAACCTAACCTAACCTAACCTAACCTAACCTAACACTTGAAATAATCTACTTCTTTACTCTTTCAACATAAACTCCTGTTCTAGTATCCACTTTAATAGTTTCTCCAGTATCAATAAATAAAGGTACACGAACTTCTGCTCCAGTTGCAATTGTTGCAGGTTTCATTGTGTTTGTAGCAGTATCTCCTTTTATTCCTGGTTCAGTGTAAGTTATTTCAGAAACGATATACATCGGTAATTCTAATACAATTGGCATTTCTTCTTCTGCATGAAAAAGGATATTACACACCATTCCTTCTGTCAAAAATTGTGGTTTTTCAACCATATTTTCAGGGATATTTACCTGCTCAAAATCTTTTTGATTCATAAAAACATAAGAATCACCATCTTGATACAAGTATTGGTATTCTCTGTTCTCAATTCTAACAACCTCAATTTTATGACCTGCAGAGAATGTGAAATCTAAGACTTTTCCTGACTCTATTTGTCGCATTTTTGTTCTAACAAAAGCTGGTCCTTTTCCAGGTTTTACGTGCTGGAATTCAATTATTTGAGATAATTTCCCGTTGTGATTGATACACAATCCGTTTTTTATGTCTGATGTATTTGCCATGATTCTAATTTTGTGAAGCGAATATAATCATTTATTCTTTCTTTTAGGTGTGATTTATAGCATCTTTGCACTATGAATTGGGACGATGTAATAAATTATCAAATATTTGAATTAGGAGATTTTAAACTTCTGCTAGGAAATTTATTGATTGGAATTGTAATTTCAATAATTACGGGTGTTTTCATTTCAATCTTAAGAAGAGCTATTTTGAAACCTCGTTTTATCATTGATAAAATAGATGAAAAACGTAGAGTAACTTTCTTTTCCATCGCAAAGTATTTTATTTGGATGGTCAGTTTACTAATTATTCTGGAAGTTCTAGGTGTTAAAATTAATTCTCTATTATTTGGTTCAACGGCTCTTTTAGTAGGTTTAGGTCTAGGTTTGCAAAATATTTTTAAAGATTTTATTTCTGGTTTGTTTCTGTTATTTGAAGGAACAATTAAAGTTGGAGATATTTTAGAAGTCGATGGCGAAACAGGTAAAGTAATAGAGATTAATTTAAGAAGTTCTGAGATTCTCACTCGTGATGATGTAACGATCATTATTCCTAATTCTAGGTTTATTGTGGAGAAGGTTGTCAACTGGTCACACGACAAGAATTCAGTTCGGTTTAATGTAAAAGTGAGTGTTGCTTATGGTTCTGATGTAGAACTTGTTTTTAAATGTTTAGAAGAAGCAATGGTAGAACATAAGCAAATATTATCCAAGTCAAAACCTTTTGTGAGGTTCACAAATTTCGGAGAATCGTCTTTAAATTTTGAAATGATTTTTTGGTCTAATAATACATTCAGAATTGAGAATGTAAAATCAGACTTACGCAGGTCCGTGTATCAGAGGTTAGCCGAAAATGGACTAGCGATTCCTTTTCCTCAAAGAGATATTCATATCAAAGGAATGGAAAACATGGTTGACTTTACAGAGAAGAAAATTAAAAATTAGTACTTCCCTTTTGCTTTCATTCTCTGCTCAAAATCATCGACTTGTGACGAATGGACGAATAAAAAATCTCCTTGCTCTTTTTGTGTTCTACTTTCTTTTACAAATTTAAAATCGGCAACCCCATATTGAGCATAATCTAGCGAATCGAAATAGTCGAACATTGCTTTTTCATTATCTGGACCAATCTCTATTTGAACAATTGGTTTCATTTCCGCAACAACTTTTTTGATTTCATTAAAAACAACAAGCTCATAACCTTCAATGTCACATTTGATGTAATCAATCTTATCGAAAGTCGAAAGTAGTTCTGAACCTTTCACTATTTCAACCTCGTGTGTTTTGTGTTGTTTCTTTTCTTCTTCAGATTCCGCAATGTGTGGCAGGCCTGTTCTAATCATACCATTAGATTCTGGCATAACCATTGTGATTGTTCCCGATTCGTTACCTAAGGCATAATTAACAACTTCTGCATATTTGTATTTCTTCATAAAAGAAGAAAGAACATCGAAGAATGGTTTTACAGGTTCAATAGACAATACTTTTCCACGAGGAGTCAGCTTTGCAAAGTTCTTGGAGAAGTAACCCAAATTTGCTCCTATATCAACAACTGTATAATCGTCCTCAATGATGTCTTGAATGAGGTAATGATATTTAAAACGCTCATCTTTTTTGAGAAGACCAAGGTTGTACATGAAATAAAATCCTCTGTGAAGTGTTTTTAAATAAGCTTGTTGGCTCATCAGTTTAAACAGAATTTTCTTTATAAAAGCAATCATATTTTTTTGTTTCGAGAACGAATTTAATCTTTTTGTTTAAATAATTTTCGAGAATAGAATTAATTCGATAACTTAGTACCATGATATCGCCAATATAGATTGGATTTAGAATATCAACTTCGAAAGAAGGAGCCCGTTTGCTCAACTTTGAAGCTTAAAAATGTTATTATAAGGAGAGACTCAGAAGTAGGATGTCAGGCCGCAACCTTTTGGTTGAGAGAAATCTAACAGCGGAAAACAGATCACTTCAGCAATCCTAATCTTGTTATCTGAGGCTTCAGTTAACAACGCATTCGGGCTTTTTATTTGAAAGCAAAAAATAGAGCATAAAAAAAGCTACCTAAATCAGGTAGCTTTTTTAGTTTAGTTTACTTCAAGTATTTTAACCTCAGTTCGTCTGTTCTCTTGATGTTCTTCTTCAGAACATTTAACACCGTTCTTACAGCGGTTGACCAACTTGTATTCTCCGTAACCTTTCGCTCGCATATTCTTACTAAGAACTCCTTTCTTCTTTAAGTAGTCAACACAACTCTGAGCTCTTCGTTGAGAAAGTCGTTGATTGTATGAGCTACTACCTCTAGAATCAGTGTGTGCACTTAATTCAATCCTTAAATCATTGTCTAGTAAGAAGGTTGACAACTTGTCTAAAGACGATTTACTTTCTTCTCTTAATGTTGATTTATTCAAGTCATAGAATATATTCTCTAACTTGAATTTTTGACCTTTACGAATAGGATTAAGCGCCAATTCAATGTCAATAACTTTGTCAATTTCATTGCTAGTATTGAACGACACGTCTGCATCAATAAATCCTTTCTTAGAACCATGAGCCCACAGAACTTTGTTTCGATCAACCTTGATTGTTACCATTCCTTCTTCATTGGTAATGATAGTTGTATCTTTCTTTAAATCGTAGTCAGTTATTGTTGTGGTTGCTTGAGGAATGATTTTTCCAGTTTTCTTTTCAACGACTCTCAAGTGGATAATAATAGTTGTTGGTTTAAGAACCAATTCTGCATGAAAAGTGGAATCTTTACGAATATCATTGGTGTTAACAGAAGCCTCTTTTAGCAGTATGAACTCACTCTTTTTGGTGTAAATTCGATATTCATTGTTAATTTTTATTTCTGTATTAAGTTGACCTTGAGCGTCAGTAGTAACAGAGTCAAGTTCTTGTGTTGTTAAATTCTTTATTAAAACAACTTGATTTGCTACAGGTTCTAATTCCTTGTATTTTTCAAATACATCCACAATTAAATTAACATTTAACTTGCGCTTGGTAACGTGATATATTCTATCAATGTTTCCTTCTCTATTGCTTGAAAGAAAACCAATTCTTCCAGATTTATCAAAAATTAAACTGAAATCATCATTTGCTGAATTTACAGGGTAACCAATGTTGTGCGGTTTAGAACTACCATCGATATTTGCTTCAAAGATATCTAACCCGCCTAGTCCAAAATGTCCATTTGATGCGAAGTATAAAATGTCTTCCTGCACAAAAGGGAACATTTCTTTTCGTTCAGTGTTGATAGTAGGTCCCATATTTTTAGGTTCAGACCAACTATTGCCCATTTTTTCAGAAACGTAGATGTCTGACTCTCCAAATCCACCAGGTTTATTAGATACGAAGTATAATTTCTGGCCATCGTCAGAAAGAACACCATGACCAACATCATAGGCTGGATTATTAAATTCAAAGGCTTTTAACTCTGACCACTCTCCATTTGTAAGAGAAGAAAAGTAAAGCGATAGAACGATTACTTTCTGTCCTTTGTTTTTACCAACAGTATTCTTGGTGATAATCATTTCAGTTCCATCTTTATTGAAACTAACAGGACCATCATGCGCTTTAGAAATGAATTGGTCTTTTAAAATTTTTGGTTTACTCAAGACAGAATCTTCACCAAAAGTAGATTGCATCATATTGATGTAGTAGTCATTATCCCAACCATATTTAGGAGTAATGAATCCTGTATTCAACGCTTTAGAAGCAAAAATAATAGAGTTGTTAAAATAAGTAGGGGAGAAGTCGCCTTTGCCAGAATTAACATCCGTTTCTTTCACTCGGTAGAATGCCGAATCAGCAAAGAGATTGTTAAATTGATCTTGTTCTGCAACAATACGCTTGAAGAATTTATTCTCAGCAAATAAATTGGAGCTTTCTCTAGCAACTGAAATACTTTTACCATATTTCTCTGCAAATCTTAGCGCATCGATGTAATGTATTCTATCGTGTTCATCCAATTTGTTTTTGATATCAAGTTGCTCGTAATAAAGCGTTGATTCTTTCATTCTGAATAGGTGAAAATGACATTCAGCAGCTTTTTCAACATTCTCCCAGTTGCCTTTTGAGTGACCAGAAACAGCCTTGTTTGCTAATTCATCATACATTTCAACGCATTTGAAATATTCTCTATTGTTGAATAATTTATCTGCCGCTCTTTGCTTCATCTTCTGAGAAAACGCAAAATTAGCAATCAATAATGTAAGTATTGTGATTATGATTTTCATGTTAGAAATATCTTGGAGATGTATAAACAGATTTTTTAGGCTTGAAATCGAAACGTAAGAATATTTCATGAGATCCTGACTGATAGGTTCTTAAGCCGTTAATAGGGAAGTCATAAACATATCCAATACTAAGCATATCTTTGATGTTGTAAACGAGATTTACTCCCATTGCTTCATGGAAACGGTACATTATACCTGTCCATAGTTTATCATACATCAATAAACTTACATTAATATCAGCAGTTATTGGAGAACTAGGAGTGTATTTAATCAATGCTGAAGGTTGTAATTTTAAAACACTGTTCAATTTTAAGACAGTTCCTCCAGTAATGAAGAAGTGACGCGCATTTAGTTTTGCTCCAAGTGAATCTAGAATGGAAGAGGATGCTTCCAAAACTCTTGGAGAAGAAACTCCGAAAAAATGTTTGTCGCTGTAATAATAAATTCCTGCGCCTACATTTGGCTTCGTTTCACTGAATGTTTTCCCAAAATAAACATCATTTGGGTCATTAACTTGAACCGTAGAAAAGTCATATCCAACAATGTCCACACCACCAGATATGCCAACAGCTAAACGACTTGTCTTTTTATTGACAGCAATACTACCACTGATATCTCCAAAAACAGAGGTTCTTGTTCTATTTCCAATTCGGTCATTGACCATGTGTGCTCCAATTCCCATTGATTTTTGGAGAATAGGTGCTTGAATACTGAACCATTGTGTATTTGGTGCTCCTTCAAAGTCAACCCACTGAAACCTTGCGATTGCGATTGCACTCAATGCATTTCTACTTCCTGCATAGGCCGGATTGAAATACAGTTTGTTATACATGTACAAAGACATTTGTTCGTCTTGCTGTGCATTAGAGTAATTGGATAGTAATCCAAAGCACAGAATAATAATTGCTTTAATTTTCATCTGATTCTAATTCTTTGTTTAATATTCAACTTCTAAATAACCTTTGAAAATACCTGTTTCATCCCCATTATTCAGGTTGATGATATAGAAATAAGTACCAACTGGAACCTTCCCATTGCTACCATCAATTTTAGTTCCTTTGTTAACTTCTCCGGACCAGTCGTTACTGTATGGTGAAGAATAATAAATTAAATTACCCCACCTGTTAAAAATGGAAACCTCAGCATCTGGAATTTCATCTAAGCCTTCAATCACCCAGTTGTCATTATTGTTGTCAAAGTTTGGGGTAACTAAATTTGGAATGAACAAACAATCTGCATTATGACTGATATCAAGGTAAGTTGAGTCAAAACCTGCACAACCATTTGAATCAATAACGGTTAAAACGTACCAACCTTCATCAGAACCTGATAGACTTGTTGAGATTATTGGATTTTGATCTGTAGAACTAAATCCATTTGGACCTGACCAGAAATAAGAATCCCCTCCATTACCGTAGAGTATTAATTTCGACTTAGGACATAAGGAGGTATCTGCAGAAGAATAAGCAGGGACATTCGTAACAATATTTACAAGAATACTATCTGTATTTTGACATCCTTCTACATCAGTTGCATCAACTAAATAATAACCTTGAGAATTAGCATCTAAATCGAGAATAGTAACAGGATTTCCAGTGCCTGAATAGGCATTTGGACCACTCCACGAATAAGTTGATGCTCCACTTGCTGTAAGAGTAGCACTACTACCAATACAGTAGGCAGTAGTTCCAACATTAGAAGTTATTGAAATACTTGGAAGAGGAAGGATATCTATTAAAATAATTCCAGTATTCGTACACCCATTATTATCTGTTCCAGTTACAGAATAAGTACCTGCATTTAAATTAGTTGCGCCAGTGATTGTCTCGGTAGAATTTGTCCCTGAAAAAGCATTAGGACCAGTCCAAGTGTAGGTCGTTGCACCTGATGCGGTAAGAACTATGTCCTCATTCAGACAAATTGTTGAGTCATTGTTTGCTGCTGTTATAGTAACTATTGGCAAACTATTTATAGTAACGATTTCACAAGCGGAAGGTCCTGTACAACCTGCAACTGTTTGATTAACACAATAACTTCCTGCTTCAATTTGAGTAATTGGTGAAATAGAAACAGTACTATTAGTCGATGAGAAACTATTAGGCCCCGTCCAGTTGAAAGTTGCTCCTGCATCTCCTGTGACTGATAAGTTAACAGTTCCATTTAAACATGGTGTATTGTCGTCAATTGTAACTATTGGTGCCGCTGGTGCACCAGGATTGATTACATTAAAGGGACCGAATGTGTTAGAACACGTGTTCCCATCCGTAACTGTTAACGTATAACTTCCTGCTGGAATTCCAGATAAATTAGCTGAGTTACCAACATTAGATACACCATTTGACCAAGAGTAATTAAAGTTAGGATTTCCACTTGCTACAGAACCTGTTAAAGCTCCATTAGAACCTCCACAATCTGAATCAGTTGCAGTAGGTGTAGCACTTAAAGTTGGTAATGAGTTAACTGAAATAGCAATAACATCTGTATTAGAACAACCATTATTATCAATACCAGTAACAGTATAATTGGTTAAAGAAGAAGGGCTAACATTAATCGTTGCACCATTCTGAGCATTACTCCACGTGTAGGTTGATGCACCTGTTGCCGTTAAGTTAATATTGTCTCCTGCGCAAATTGCTGCAGTTGCTCCATTTGTAATAGATACATTTGGTAATGGGTTAACAGTTACGATGGTTGTTAGAGTTTGCTTATAATCGCAAAGCCCTGTAACTTCAGCAGTGTATGATTGCGTTGTTGCTGGTGTAACGGTTACTGATTGTGTCGTTTCTCCAGAATGAGGCCAATAATAAGAGGTTGCTCCTATAGGCGCATTTAATGTGACAGAACTCCCAATACATATTGGTGATACAGGAACAATTTCAGGGAATTGAACTCCTGATTCTGCAGAAATAGTATAGTTACAAATATCTCCAGCAAAACCATCAACCATTAAATAATAATCATTTCCAATAGTTAAGCCAGTAGCTGTTATCGTAAAACTAGAATTACTTTCACTGAAATTAGATACAGGAATAAAATTCGTGCAATTAGTTGCTTCAAAAATTTGCATTTGAATACCTGCATTTGTGAAACAATCTGAAATGGTAACATTCAAAGTTGCCGTTGCTAAAGCAGCTGTAAATTTAATCCAGCTATTATTATCAATTTGGACGTCATAGGCAGGTTCATTTCCATTTACTCCAAAAATCCCTCCTTGATTAGTTCCTGGTGTGTAGGCGTATGTCCCTAAAACTTCTGCATTTCCCCGCATATTATCAGGTCTATCAACTGTATAAGAGCCACTAGTTGAAGCGCTGTACCCATTAATATCACAAATATACAAAGCATTTAAACAATCATCATTTGTTGCTGAAGA
>DQTF01000229.1 GCA_015662935.1 Crocinitomicaceae bacterium
AAAATAGTCGTGTAAGGCAATGGTTCCAAATTCTCTTCTCCTATGACAACTCCAGAAAGTTGAATCATATTTGAATCTAAGATTGCATCCTGTTGCGAGAAGCTAACCAACGTACTAAAAAGGAATATGAGAACTATTATTTTATTCACAGAATATATTTATTACTACAAGAATACTCAATATAATGAATTCTAACCTAACTTTTACATTTCTTTAACTATTAATTAAGCTTTCTGCTCAAATAGAGCAACAACCTAAACCGATTATCTTAAATTATTCTTACTTTTGCAAGAATTTATTTTTAAAAATAGGTTCTATGTCTTTATCAAATCTCTCACAAATTAAAGAAGGTCTAACTTTTGATGACGTTCTTTTAGTTCCTGCCCACTCTCAAGTACTTCCTAAAGATGTTGTACTGAAAAGCAGATTAACTCGAAATATCACTGTAAACACACCAATCATCTCAGCAGCAATGGATACTGTTACTGAATCAAGTCTCGCTATTGCTATTGCTCAGCAAGGAGGTATTGGTGTTGTCCATAAAAACATGCCGATAGATGCACAAGCATTGCAAGTAAGAAAAGTGAAGCGTTCTGAAAGCGGAATGATTCTCGATCCTGTTACTTTAAATATTAGTGCATTTGTTTCAGATGCATTAGCATTAATGAAAGAAAATAAAATTGGTGGGATCCCTGTTGTAGATGAAAATCGAATTTTGCTAGGGATCGTAACTAATAGAGATTTGCGTTTTGAAAAAAATCTTAACAGACCCATAACAGAAGTAATGACTTCTAAAAACATCATAACTACTGCAGAAAATACTTCTTTGGCAACTGCGGAACAAATTCTTCAAGAAAATAAAATTGAAAAACTACCTGTTATTGATGACAATAATAAATTAATAGGGCTAATTACTTTTAGAGATATTATTAAGGTAAAAGAGCATCCTAATTCTTGTAAAGATTCATTTGGTCGTTTACGTGTTGCAGCTGCAGTTGGAGTTACAAACGATACCATAGAAAGAGTTGATGCATTAGTTCATGCTGGTGTAGATGCAATCGTAATTGATACAGCACATGGTCATACCGAAGGTGTTGTTACTAAATTAAAAGAAGTTAAAGCGAAGTATCCTCAAGTGGATGTCATCGTAGGAAACATTGCAACTCCAGAAGCTGCGTTATTCTTAGTAGAAGCAGGGGCAGATGCTGTAAAAGTAGGTATCGGTCCAGGATCAATTTGCACAACAAGAATTATTGCTGGTGTTGGCGTCCCTCAATTAACAGCTATCAATGATGTTGCAATCGCACTAGAAGGAACTGGAGTTCCTGTCATTGCAGATGGAGGAATTAGGTACACAGGTGACATTGTAAAAGCAATTGCTTCTGGAGCAGATACAGTAATGGTAGGTTCTATGTTTGCTGGTGTTGAAGAATCTCCAGGAGAAACAATCATCTTACAAGGAAGAAAATTCAAGACTTACCGTGGAATGGGTTCACTAGAAGCTATGCAAAAAGGTTCTAAGGATAGGTATTTTCAAGATGCAGAAGATGATATTAAGAAGTTGGTTCCAGAAGGGATTTCTGGTCGAGTTCCGTTTAAAGGGAAATTAAACGAAGTTATGTACCAAATCATTGGAGGTCTTCGTTCTGGCATGGGATATTGTGGAACACCAAACATCAAAAAACTTCAAGGCTCAAAATTTATAAGAATAACTTCTGCCGGCGTACACGAAAGTCATCCTCATGACGTTACTATCACGAGAGAAGCTCCAAATTATAGTATTAAGTAACGTCTTACAAGGATTTCTCACAAGAAGTAATTATATTTGACACCCTTTAAAAAATAACTAAACAATGAAGATTAAAATACTTGCAATTGCATTAACTCTCTTAACTGGATTCAATTCCTACGGACAAGAGGATCCAACCATCATTACTATTGATGGGAAAAAGATTACTAAATCTGAATTCTTACAAATCTATCTCAAGAACAATAACAATCCAAAATATGACAAAGCATCTTTGGATGAATACATGGAATTGTTCAAGAAATTCAAGCTTAAAGTTGCAGAAGCTGAATTGTTAGGATACGACACTATTCCTAAATTGGTAAAGGAACTAGATGGTTATAAAACGCAGTTAGCAATGCCTTATTTAATCGATTCTGCTCAAAACGAAAGCTTGATTAAAGAAGCATACTATAGAACTAGTAATGAAGTTCGCGCTTCTCACATTCTTATTAAAGCATCTCAAAATGCGTTACCTGAAGATACATTAAAGATTTACAATCGTTTAATCGCGATGAAGAAAAAAATCGAAAACGGTGAAGATTTTGCAATGGTAGCTATGTCTAAAAATGATGGATCAGAAGATCCTTCAGTAGCGAGCAACGGAGGTGATTTAGGATTCTTCAATGCTTTCCAAATGGTTTACCCTTTTGAACAAGCAGCTTATACAACAGAAGTTGGTAAGGTTTCTAATCCGTTCCGAACTCGCTTTGGATATCATATTCTTAAAGTAACTGATAAAAGACCAGCAAGAGGTTCTATCGAGTCTGCACACATCATGGTTTCAACAGGTAGAAATGCAGATGAAAAAGCAATTACTCTTGCAAAGAATAAAATCAACGAAATTTACACAGAATTAGAAAACGGAGCTGATTTTGAAGCACTCGTAACTAAATATTCTGACGACCCTTCTTCTAATAAGAAAAAAGGAGTACTACCAACTTTCGGAACAGGAAGCACAACGAGAATGGTCCCAGAATTTGAAGATGCAGCATTTCAATTGAAGAATGACGGAGATTTTAGCAAGCCTGTAAAAACAGATTATGGTTTTCATATCATTAAAAGATTAGCTTGGACTCCTGTCCCTTCTTTTGAAGATATGCAAAAAGGATTGGAGAGTAAAGTTGCCAAAGACATTCGTTCTAAATCAACACAAAATTCATTCATTGCAAAGCTGAAGAAAAACTATAAGTATAAAAACAAGAGCAAAAATGGATTGAAATGGTTCAAAAAGAATTTAGACTCTACATTCTACAGAGGAGCATTTAATCCTGAGTCATTAACGAAGAACAAAAAAATGTTCAAAATGGATAAGCAAAAATTCCGTCAAAAAGAATATGCTCAATTCATTGCTAAGAACTACAGATCTTATGTTAATAAACCAATTCCAACTGCATTAAATTCTTTGTATGCTGAATGGGAGAAAGAAACAATTCTTGGTTACGAAGAGTCTAAACTTCCTAATAAATATCCAGCATATAAAGCACTAATTACAGAGTATCACGATGGAATTTTACTCTACGAAATTATGTCTGACAAAGTATGGAACAAAGCCATGAAGGATACGACTGGTCTTGAAGCATTCTACAACAAGAATAAATCAAATTATAATTGGTCCAAAAGAATTGAAGGCGAAATATTTGAAGCTTACACAAAAGCAGATGCTGATAAAGCCTATGCGTTATTGCAAAATGACACATTATCAGCAACAAATGTTGTAAATATCATCAATGGTGATTCTAAGTTGAAAATTAGAAAAAGAGATGGCAAGTTTGAAATTGCTAAAACTTCTTACCTAAAAAATACTCAGTTAACAGAAGGATTGAACAAGCCTTACCAAGTTGATGATAAATATTTTGTTGTAAAAGTTAATAAGATTCTTTCTCCAGCTCAAAAAGAATTGAGTGAATGTAAAGGAGCAGCAACATCTGATTACCAAAACTATTTAGAAAAAGAATGGTTAAAAGAATTAAATGCTAAGCATAAAATTGTCGTTAACGAAGAAGCGTTATACTCTCTTGGTAAATAAACAAAAAATAAAATTTATTAAACAGGCTGGCATAATCGTCAGCCTGTTTTGCATGTTTCTATTATTTTCCTGTAACTCGAACGAGAAAATTATTGCAAAAGTTGGGGAGTCTGAATTAACAGAAAGTGATGCAATAATCTTACTCCAGAATAAAGGATATAAAATAACAGATACAACACAACTAAAAAAAGTAGTTCTGAACTGGTGCGAGAACGAAGCTTTTGTTGCTTCACTCAAAAAAAAACATCCAGAAGAATGGTTATCGATTGAAATCAGATCAAAAGAGCTATCTCAGGAACTTTCTAGATTCTACATTGAAAAACAAGAATTTATTCTGTTACTTGATACTACTGTTACTGAAAATGAAATTCTGAGTTACTATCAAGAGCATCAAAATGAATTTGTTCTTCAAGATTACTTAGTGAAAGCCTTTTACCTGAAAATTCCAAAAGAATTAGATTTCAAATCTGAGAATGTGCACCAGTTATTCTTGTTAAAAAATGATAAAGACCTAGCAGAAGTTAATTCTTATGCCAAACTTTACGCTGAGAACTATTATTTCAATGATTCGACATGGGTTTATTTTAGGGAAATTGCCAAAGACATTCCTGTATCCAAAATTAATGTTGATAACATTGTTCTTAATAGGTCCAAAACATATCTATCAGATGATAACTTTACCTACTTTATAAATATCATTGATTTTAAATTAAAAACAGAAGCTCCACCAGTTAGCTTCTTAAGAAGTGAAATTAAGAGAACAATTATTTCTCACAGATTACAAAAAGTGAGAAGTGAAAAAGAAGTAGATTTAATACAAAGAATAAAAAAAGAAAATGAGATTATTATTAACCTTTAGTTTAACACTTTCCTTAGCAGCTTCTGTATTCTCACAAGGAGAAACAATCGATAAAATTGTTGCGCAAGTTGGCGATAATATTGTTTTACTATCTGACATTCAAGCACAGAAACTACAAGCACTTCAAGGAGGAATTGAGTTGACACCTGAAATTGATTGTCAAATTCTAGAGCAATTAATGTATCAATACCTTTTGCTTAACCAAGCACAGCTGGATAGTATTGAGATTACAGATGCGCAAGTAGATGCTGAAATGGAGAATAAACTACGTGTCATTGAACAGCAAATCGGTGGACGACAAAAACTAGAGGAGTTTTACGGAAAAACGGTCGCTCAAATTAAAAGAGAAT
>DQTF01000052.1 GCA_015662935.1 Crocinitomicaceae bacterium
TATTAAGACTGGAATGATTTCAGTCTTAATATCTTAAAGTCTTTCTCTCTTAGAATCAGATTGATATGAAAAAAGCATACATAGTAACAGGATACAGAACAGCAGTTGGAAAAGCTGGAAGAGGCGGATTCCGTTTTACGCGGCCAGATGATTTAGCAGCGGATGTAATCAAACACATCATGAAGCAAGTTCCGAATTTGGATAAAGATAGAATTGACGATGTTATCGTTGGGAACGCAACACCAGAAGCAGAACAAGGATTGAATGTTGGGAGAATGATTTCTCTAATGGGATTAGATACCGACAAAGTTCCAGGAATGACCGTCAACAGATATTGTTCCTCAGGATTAGAGACAATCGCATTAGCTCAAGCAAAAATTGAAGCTGGAATGGCAGATTGTATCATTGCTGGCGGCGCAGAATCGATGTCGATGATGGCAATGGGAGGTTGGAGAATTGTTCCAAATCCGAAGGTTGGTAAAGAGAACCCTTCTTGGTACTGGGGAATGGGATTGACAGCAGAAGCAGTTGCTGAGCAATTCAAAGTCTCTCGTGAAGACCAAGATCGTTTTGCTTTACAATCACACGAAAAGGCAATTAAAGCTATAAAGTCAGGTCGTTTTGAGGATGATATTGTGCCGATTACGGTAAACCAGGTTTATTTAGACGAGAACGAGAAGCGTCAAGAGCGTTCTTACGTTGTTGATACAGATGAAGGTCCACGACAGAGTACATTTGAAGCATTGGCTCGTTTACGACCCGTTTTTGCACAAGGAGGTTCTGTGACTGCTGCCAATTCTTCACAAACTTCTGACGGAGCAGCATTTTGCTTGGTGATGTCTGAAAAAATGATCAATGAATTAGGCTTGGAGCCAATTGCAAGACTGGCTTCTTATACGGTAGTTGGTGTTGAACCAAGAATCATGGGGGTAGGACCGGTAACGGCAATTCCAAAAGCAATTAAACAAGCAGGGTTGACGTCTAGTGATATTTCGTTGTACGAATTGAACGAAGCTTTTGCTTCACAATCATTGGCTGTTATTCGTGAAACAGGAATTGATCCCGAGATCGTGAATGTAAACGGAGGAGCATTGGCTTTGGGACATCCATTGGGTTGCACAGGCGCAAAATTGTCGGTACAAATGATGAATGAATTGAATAAACGAGGTCAGAAATACGGCGTTGTGACGATGTGCGTGGGTACAGGTCAAGGAGCAGCGGGGGTGATTGAGATGGTTTAAAATCTGAATTATTATTATAATGAATGAGTATTATCCTATGGAGTGATGCTCATTTTTTTTGAATCTACGTTAAATGACGTATATTTAATAGAGATGATTATCAGTAATTTTGAACAAAAAAAAACAGTATGAAAAGAAAAACTACCCTAGCACTTTCGTTCATTGTCTTGTTTGGACTCAGTTCACAAGCACAATTTACGGTTGACACTCTACCAACAAGACCTCAATATAATGTATCAATTCATGACCCAGCAATTGAAATTAATCAATCAAATGGAACAATTCATTACGGAGGAACGGATGGTGTTTATACCTCAACTGACCAAGGAGTAAATTGGATATATGCCCCCTTGGTGCGATCGGTAAATTCTGATACTGTTTCTGGAAAAACAATCGAAGTAAATCAAGCAAATGGGAATATATTTGCTGGACACAATGATTATGGTTTATGGAAGTCCACTGATGGCGGTGTCAACTTTGTAGAAATAGATCCTAATGGTTCAGAAGTGCACCATGTTGATGCGAATGGGACTGTGTTTGTTGGGAACTATTTGTTTACAGATGGAAATTTTGCAGGCAGAGTTAATAATGGTATCGGTTTTATGAATAATGTTGTCGATGGGCCTTATGGAAGATTGTACGGCATTCGAGAAGGATTTGGGAGAATTTATGTTTCTAATGATGGTGGTACAACATGGACATTGAAGCACACGACGACAAATGATGTTAAATACATTGGTTTAAAATCAAATAATGAATTATTTTTCACAGATGAATTTGAAGGAATGTACACAACAGATACGTCATTTACTGCTCCTACTCTTAGGACTGGAGCTCGAATATTAAATGGTGTTAATGCAAATGGCTTTATGCTTTTTGTTAGGGGATTATATTCTTGTGCAACATCAATGGATTTTGGCACAAATACAAATGGTTATTCAAGCGGAGAATATTCAACAATTTTCAATGGAATACCTTACCCTGTTGTTGATCCAAGTGGAAATGATGACAACCTAGATGCATACAATGGCAAAATTTATCAAACTTCTTCTACTGGATTGGTCTATGTTTACCAAGCAGGTGCTGCAAGTATCAATGAAAACACGTTGAATACGTTTGAGATTTATCCGAACCCTTCTTCAACATTCATTAATATTTCATCAGAACAAAGTATTTCAAAAGTAGAGATTCTAAACACCCAAGGTATGGTTGTTATGAATAGTAGTAATGCAACCAATATAAATATCCAAAGTTTAATAACGGGGGTTTATTTTGTTCGTGTGACAATAGCAGATAATATTTTCACAAAAAGATTTATTAAAGACTAGTTCGATATAAGTCTTTCTAGCATTCTAATTTTTTCTAACTTCGTCGGTATAAATCAATGGGATATCTCAAATTATTGAGAGTGAACCACAATTTGATTTAATAGAAACAGCTAATAATGGAGAGGATGCCTTGGCAATCATTAACAAGAGAAAACCAGACATTGCTTTGCTCGATATCGAAATGCCCAAACATTCAGGGATAGAAGTGATTGAAAGAAAGGACTCGCCAACCAAGGTTATCTTTCTCAGTGCCTATGAAGAACAATCTTTAATCAGAAGATGTATAGATTTAGGAGCAAAGGGATATTTGCTCAAAAAATGGATTGGTCTGTATTTTAAAAGTCCCCTTGAATTAATTACACTACTTTTGTTCTTAAGTACAAATTGATACCCATGAACAAGAAACAACTCCAATCTTTTCTACGAAACGCAGGTCATTCTGAAATGATGAAAATCCAAGAGGATGCCGTAGAAGCCATTCAGAAAATAGATAATCTGATTCTTTATTCTAAAACAGGGTCTGGGAAAACCTTGGCTTTTTTGTTTGCAATTCTTGCTAAAATGGAAGCCGATTCTAATGAGTTGGAAGCAATTATTTTAGCACCATCAAGAGAATTAACCATTCAGATTGAAGAAGTTTTCCGTTCTCTAAAGACAGGTAAGAAAATTACTGTTTGTTACGGAGGGCATTCTGTGAAAACGGAAGAAAATAGTTTGAGTCAATTTCCAAATATCGTAGTCGGAACACCGGGAAGAATTGTCGATCACATTCACCGACGCAATCTCGATTTACGTTCTTGCCCAATGATTGTCATCGATGAATTTGATAAATGCCTAGAATTTGGTTTTGGAGAAGAAATGGGGTTCATTTCGGAGAGAATGAGAGGCTTACAACAAAGAATGCTTGTTTCTGCGACCAAAATGGATGAGATTCCGGAGTATTTAGATGCCGATTATCACGTCATTGATGCTCTCAAAGAGAACGATGAAATTGCTGTAACTGAACATCTTGTTCACTCAGGAAAGAACATTCTGCGCTCGTTGGCAATCTTGATTGAGTCCTTTGAAAATGAAAAAGCAATCGTTTTTTGCAATTACCGAGAAGTGTCAGAGGATGTCTCTTTCCGATTAGATGACCTAGGAGTAACCTCCGTTTTTTATCACGGAGGATTGGAACAAGTTGATAGAGAACGCGCGTTGATTAAATTCCGAAATGGAACCTCCAATGTTTTAGTTTGCACCGACCTCGGTTCTCGCGGATTGGATATCCCAGAAATTAATCACATCATTCATTACCAATATCCAAATAGTGAAGAGGCTTTCACACATAGAAAGGGGAGAACAGCAAGGATGTCGGCAAGTGGTCATTCGTATTTGTTTTTCGGAGAAGAAACACAACTGCCAGAATACATTGAAGAACCAACCTCTAAAATCAATACCAACGATTTAAAAACCAATCCCGTTGTACCAGAATGGACAACGATTTATTTTTCTGCAGGTAAAAAAGACAAAGTAAACAAGATTGATTTCGTTGGCTTTCTCTCTAAAAAAGGAATGCTTAAAAAAGATGAAATTGGACTCATCACTGTACAAGATAGAATGTCTTTTGTAGCTATTAAAAGAGATTTAGTTTCGCAACTACTCAAACGAATTCACAACGAAAAAGTAAAAGGGAAGAAACTCAAAATTGACATTGCTCGGTAATGCTTTATTCATTAGAAATTACCTTTTAATGAACTGGAGAACTTCAGTTTTTACTTGAATAAAATACACGCCTGATTTCAGATTGTATAAGTTTATTCTTATTTCACCTGGAGATAATTGATCGAAATCTACTTTACTGTTAAGAATAACACCCTTCGAATTAATTATTTTGATGTCTTCTTTAATAATTTTATCATGAGAAACAATTAAGAAGTTAACTGCTGGATTTGGAAATATTTCAACGCCATTTTCTGCATTAAAGTCCACACTAATAATTTTCGAATAGGTGGATTGTCCATTGTAATCTGTTTGTTTCAAGCGGTATATATTTATTCCATTATTAGGAGATACATCTATTGCTTTATAATTAATTTGAGTAGTACTATTTCCAGCACCATCTATAATTGCAATAGTTTCCCATTTGTTTTCGTAGTTCTTTTGCACTTCAAAAAAGTCATTATCCCTCTCTGAGGCTGTTGTCCATGCTAAAGAAATAGTGTTAACGACTTTTAATGCAGTGAAGTTGGTTAATCCAATTGGTAAAGAAGAGATTGGTGTTAGTGTTATGTATCCATTTCCTGTTTGAAATCCAGCAGTATGTGTGGTTATTGAAGTAACACTTGCAAGAACAAAGCTACTACCTCCTCCTCCTCCAGCCCAGCATCCGCCACCACCACCATAATATCCGCCACCACCAGCACCACCAGCAGAGTTAGACCCAGCATCCCCTCCAAAGCCTAAAGACCCAGCAACACCTGGTATATATGGAGCAAAAAAACCAAATGCGCCTCCAGCTGTTTGAGTCCCCCCATATCCGAAAGTCGTGGGAAGTAAATCTCCAGAAACTCCGTTATCTCCAATTAATCCTCCTCCGTTACCTCCATGGTCACCACCCGCAAATGTGTTTGTAGCAGCACCTCCACCACCAGAAGCGATAACTGTTCGGTTCGCCAATGCAGTACCACCCATTCGTATATCGGTACCACCTCCACCTCCACCTCCTGAGTAGAGACCAAAAGCACCTCCACCATCTCCTCCGCCATTCCATCCTGCAGTTCCACCAGTCCCAGCTACTCCATCTCCACCGACTCCACCGATATATAAATTGAGAACTTGACCAGGAGTAACCGTCAATGTTGTTTGCACTCTCCCACCATTTCCAGGTGTATTAACAACAGCTAATCCATCAGAATTTCCTCCGCTAGCGCCAGTCATGTCAACTATTATTGAGAATACCGCAGGTGGGACAGTGTATGTTTGAACTGCGCCACTATAAACAAAATTAATTTGGCAGTTTGCAAACTGCATTATTGAAAGAAATAGTATAAGAATGATACTTTTCATGTGTGTTAGGTTTTATGCAAAGTTAGATAAAATTTATGTAGCAATAATAAATAATTGCACTTGTTTTTGTGTGTACTATGCTGATAATGCATCATTTATGTGATTGCTGAATTTTTTTCTAAATAATATTATTTTCATAATTGGTTTTTTTTATTTGTGTCTTTTAGAATTGAAAGGTTAACATTGTAAAAAAATAAGCGCTATTCTTCCATTGACGTTTTACTTTATTTGTATCAAGCTGGTCGACATTGTTCGGTAATATATTCAACCAACTACCGCAAATATTCATTCGCAACTCAAAAATGTCAATCTATCGACTAATTACTTATTTTCATCGATGAATATTTGGTAGTTATAGATTGTTGTTATACCTTTGTTTAAGAAATCAAGATAAAATTTGACTTCCAACCTAATAAAAAACCGATATTATGAGCAATAGACCAACAACTACAAGCAAACTGTTAAAGTTTTTTGTTCTTCCATTTTCTTTCATTGTTTTGATTTTTTTCTTGATGAATGAAATTAAAGAAAGCTCAAAGACTCAAAAAAAACAATCCCAAATCCAATCGGCTCGAACAATTGAAATCAACGATAATTTTAGAGCTATTTCTAATATTTCAAAAGGAATGGATAAAAAAAGAATGGCTTATACAGGTAGATAATTAAATACTTTAAATTCTTACTTTTTACCCACCCCAAAATTCACTTTGAATGACTATATTTGTTTCTAGAAAACTCAATGAAACATGGCTTCAAAAGTAGCATCTCAATCAAAAATTTTCACGGACAAAGAATCATTACTTAGCGCATTTCAATTTATGTGCAAAGCTAAAACGCTTGCAGAAAAGTATGAAGCAAACAAAGAAGTAACGGCAAAATATGTACACGCTACTTCTCGTGGCCATGAAGCGATACAGATAGCTTGTGGGATGCATTTAAAGCCGCAAGATTGGGTTTCTCCTTATTACCGAGATGACAGTATTCTCCTTTCTATTGGAATGACTCCTTACGAATTGATGTTGCAAGTTTTTGCAAAGAAAGATGATCCTTTTTCTGGAGGTAGAACGTATTATTGCCACCCTTCTTTGAACAGAGAAGACATGCCTAAAATTCCGCATCAATCTTCTGCAACAGGGATGCAAGCAATTCCAACAACAGGAGTTGCAATGGGGATTCAATACAAAGAATTGCAAGGTTTAGCCGAAGATTTTGGAGGGGATAATCCTGTGGTTGTTTGTTCTTTGGGTGATGCTTCTTGCACAGAAGGAGAAGTCTCTGAAGCGTTTCAAATGGCAGCGTTGAAACAATATCCTATTATCTATTTAGTGCAAGATAACGGCTGGGATATTTCAGCAAATGCAGAAGAAACAAGAGCGCAAGACATTACTAAATATGCGCAAGGTTTCAATGGAATTGAGGTCAGAACAATTGATGGAAGTGATTTTGATGAGTCTTATCAAACAATGGAGGAAGTAATTTCAATTGTTCGAAAGGAAAGACGACCGTTTATTGTTCATGCGAAAGTTCCGTTGCTAGGACACCACACTTCTGGAGTTCGTAAGGAATGGTACCGAGATGATTTAGAGGAAGCAGCAACCAGAGATCCTTATCCAAAA